>JBOGJX010000421.1:0-2906 GCA_050745285.1 Terriglobia bacterium | reverse complement strand
TCCTAACCATTCATGAATAATCCAGATCAACAACATACCCCGCAGGTATCGTAGCCGCACGTTTGGCAAGTGTGACCGCCACCGCCCCTGCCCTCGAAACTCCCTGAGCAATAGACCGTATAACATCCCCCCCCTCCTGTGCCCCCACCACCGCCGCTGCTGCAGTCCGGCTGCACAGCACCCGCGTCTGGGGCCGCGGTCCCGCTTGCGTCAGGCGGCGAGGCCGCACCGGTGGCGCTAGCCATCGCCACATAGGCGCCGACCGCCAACGGAAGGGAGACGGCAGCGTCCGAAATCCGCACCAGCCGCGCGTACGGCTTGCGCGGAGAGAACTCAAGCCCCAGGCCCTTCGGCCCGGTGATGAATTGCGAGTCGTAGGGCCTGTTCGCCGCACCCGATGCGCGGAGCGCCTTTAGCGAGAAAACGCCCGCCATCGAAATGAGTGCCGTCACAACGGCGATCGCAATCTTTTCTTTCCACTTCAGTACCCTGGCCATTTCTCACCTCGCGATTATCAATAAAACACGGTCTGGCCTGTCCTCAAGACGCTGAATTCCTCAGTGCGCCACCGGCCGTTTCGCGGGCGGCGGAAGCTTCGGCGAGGCGTTCGACCAGAACGCCCAATGAACTTCCGGCACGTCCGTGTCCTTCACAACGAGCGTCGAAGGGCCAAGCTTGTCGCCCTCGATGTGCGCTGAAAAGATCTCGTCGTTCACCCGATACAATACCAGGCCGTCGCTGCGAACATCCAAGATTTCGCTGTCTTCCTCGTGCGTGTGCAGCGTGATCCTTCTCCCGTCCACGAGGTTGTCCAGGATAAGCGTGCCCGGGACCAGGCAGTACATGCGCAAATCCCCGAACTCTAGTCTTACGTCGGGCAGCAGGCCCTTCACCCAGTGGTCGCTTTCATCGTTGTGTCACGGATTGGGGTCGCGCCATACGCATCCTCCCGTCCCCTCGCAACTCATTGCGATCGTCGCCAGCCACGGCCCGAAAATCCTGCACTGCGGCAGGCTCCCGACGGACCCGAGTTCTTTCCAGCTATTAAGGTCCCCGTCATGGACGTGGAGTGTCGTTGGCATAGCGCGGTCGCTGGCGCAAAAGACCCAAAAGACAAGGAAACGGCGGTCCGCTGCAGCGATCCTGATCTCGCATGAGCTGCCCGTTCCAGGTAGGGAAGGGGGCGCGCGGCCCAAGAACGCCCTCTGGCCCCCGAGGCGAAAGACTAAATCGCCATTCTCAATCGCCGGCAGAGGATTGGGGTACGACCCGGGGCCGCCCGGGGAACCAGAGAAGGTCAGGTGGCTGTAAAGGCTCCAATCGTTGCGCGTCATGCGCGGCCCTTTTGCGGACGGATTTCCCGCGACGGCTACGAGTATGGTTGCGCTGCTGCGGATAAAGCGCATGAATGCGGCATGCCCGTTCACCGTTGGCGGTGGCTCTGGGAAGAGCGTGAAAAGGGCGTAGCTCCTGAGGTCTGGTCCCACCGCCGTAGCCGTCGCATCAGTAAAGACGGGCATGACCTTTGGATTGAACGCCACCACGTCGTCCTCGCCGGGATGCCGCTTGTGGATGATGCTGACCTTTGTCGGCGCCCGGCTGACGCCCAGGTTGGAGGGAAAAGTGACGTAGATCTCACCTTGCATGTCATCCAAGATTTCGGTGGTGCCCTCGCTCCCGGATACGACCGTCCTGAAAAGCTTCAGCTTGTGTTGCGCGCTTACGGTATACAAGCTGGCTGGGAAGGTCTGGCTCGTGTCGTTCAAAAAGCACGTGCCGGCTAGGAGGAACAGGGCCTGACCCCTCGCCGCCGGTTCTGCCCCCAGCAGGCAGGCAATCACAGCGATGAGACAGGCGTGCGTGCCCCGCCTAATACGAGGCGGAGTTGCAGACTTCCGGCACATAGTTATATCCCCGCTGTGACGGGTTGTTGTACTTAAAATTCCATTCGTGAGTGGAGGCGTTCCACCACAGGTAGTAGTATCCACCTGAGTGAGTGTTGTAGTCTTGAATCCAATCTGCGTCCCCGTAACTGTGATCGCCGAGGGGCTCGGTACTCGTTTGGAAGGAGCAAGACGGGTAGCCCTGGTCGCCTGTGACCGCAGTGTAATGGCTGTTGGTCTCGTACTGGGTCAACCAGTTATTCTCGGACTCCGATCCCTTACTGGTCAGAACCTGCTCGGCCGACGACATGTTGCAGAGAAAGTTAAAGTAAGTGCAATCCGAGAAGACCGCGGGATTCTGAGATCTATCCGGCTGCATCAGCCCGATGCCGTCAGTGGGGCCGAAAAGCGGGTACCCCGCAGCATTCTCGGAGTCGCTACAAAAGCCGTTGGTGGGGGAAAACTGGTCGGCTTGGCCCGCGTTCTGGGCGGCACAGGACTCCGCGGTAATCATGCTGCCGGTGAACCAGGGCATGCCCCCTTTGTTATCGTCCACTTGTGCTTCGCTCTGGATTTTGCCCAAGATGTAAAACGTAAACGGCGCGGAGGAGCCCACCTCGTCTCCCGTACAATCCCGCAGGATGGCGGTCACAGTCGCGGTTCCTCCAACATCCTGGTCCCAAGACCCGGCGCCCATCGTAAGAATGGCGGAGGAGGGCGATGTTGTCCCGGAGTAGGAGTACGGGGTGGGGAGCGGAAGCCCGTAAGGATCGGTGTAGCTCACGGTTATAGTCCAGTCGACCTGGGTGGCGGTTGGGAAACTCGTGGAGTTGGAAATATAGACGGCAACCTTGGGCATCGGATAGTTGTTCGAGTCCTGGGGGTCTATGTACGCCGTGCATGAGTCGCTCTGGCAGCCCGAAGAGAGAGTCTCCTGCGCGCCGTATGGATACCTATACCCTGCGATGGTCGCGGACTGCGACAGAGCTTCGCTCGGCCTCAGCAGCGTGGCCAGTGCCAAGC
>JBOGJX010000420.1:0-15819 GCA_050745285.1 Terriglobia bacterium | reverse complement strand
TCCTGATTCCGTACAAAAAGCCGCAGAGTTTTAAAGGCAAAACTCTGCGCTACAACCTTTCCTGATGCCGTACAAAAAGCCGCAGAGGTTTAACAGCAAAACTCTGCGCTACAACCTTTCCTGATGCCGTACAAAAAGCCACAGAGTTTTAAAGGCAAAACTCTGCGCTACAACCTTTCCTGATGCCGTACAAAAAGCTACAGTCTTTCCTGATTCCATGGGAAGAGCCGCAGAGTTTTAACCACAAAACCCTGCGCTACGCTTCCCCCGCGTTTCCAAGCGGAAGGCTGGCCTGGATGGCCGTGCCCTTGCTCCCGGAACTGATGTTGATCTCGCCCCCAAGCTGCTTCATGCGTTCCCGCATACTTGAGATGCCCACTCCCAGCTTCATCGGCCGGCCGCCGTCCCCTAAAACCTCCGCGGGTATTCCCCGTCCTTTATCCCTCACCTCCAGCGTCATCGCTTTGTGATCCCGTCTGATACGGACGCTGGCTGTCCGGCTTCCGGAGTGGAGATGGATGTTGGTCAAGCTCTCTTGCACGATGCGGAAGAATGCCGTCGCCACATTCGGCGGCAGCCGCCCCGATCCACTCGGTTCCGGCGGAATATCCAGGCTGACCTTGATGCCGCTTCGCTCGGCGAAACCGTTCGCGTACCAGCGGATGGCGGACGCCAATCCCGCCTCCTCGAGCAAAGGCGGGTGCAGCAGATAGGAAATCGTCCGGATTTCGCGGGAGCATTCTTTGACCAGGCCAAGGCTCTCGGAGAGATGTTTCTGCGCCTGCTTGCCCATCCCGCCTGACTTCTTCAGCAAGGAGAGGTTGGCGAGGAGGGCCGTCAAGCCGGACCCGACCGTATCGTGCAGCTCCCGGGAAATCTTGCGACGCTCTTCATCCCGCAACTGCATCACACGGGCAGAAAGCTTCGTCACGGATGCCTCCGCCTGCATTCGGCTGGTAATATCCATAACGATGGATTCGATCACTTCGCCCGCATCCCCCTCGGCCTTAGCCAAAATGCAATTCATCAGAACTTCAGCCGGAGCGCCATCCTTTCGCCGGAAGCGGCAGTCGAAATTTGTCACCGCTCTTCGCTGCCGCAGTTGAGTGATGAGGGCTTGCCACTGCGCCGCGTCAAAGTAGAGCTGGCTCGGGCCCACGTCCATCACTTCCCTGGGCGAGGCATAGCCTAAAATCTGGGCGAAAGCCTGATTGCATTCGAGCGCGCGCCCGTCCGGGGCGGCGAAGTAAACGCCCGCAAGGTTCCGCTCGAAAAGCAGGCGATAGCGATCCTCGCTTTGCCGCAGCGAGGCTTCCGCGGCGCCAAGGTTCTTTTCGGTCTTTTGCAGGCTCCGCTTTAACGTCTCGACATCCACCCAGGTTAATACCGAGCCGCCTACCTTGTTATCCGGCATCTTATAGGGCCGTATGCGCAGAGAGTACCAGCGGCCCTGACGGTCCTGAACCTCCTGTTCCTTGATGGCATGGGTGACCGAATCGTGAATCAACTCTTCTAAATTGGGCACGCCGAAGTTGTTTTTAAGATGGCCCACGGGCCGTCCGGTGTCACCCGCCGATAGATCGAAGATTTCTGCGGCCGCGGGCGTAAAATGCCGGATGCGCATCTCCTTCGAGAGCACCAGGACCGGGACTTTGAAGTTGGCGAGCAGGTTGATGCGATCGGTGTTGGCCAGGTCCAATTCGAGGTTGCGGTTGTGAAGCTCCTCGTTCAGCGTGGCCAGCTCTTCGTTCGAGGATTGCAACTCTTCCTTGGCGGTTTCGAGTTCCTCGTTGATGCTTTGCAGCTCTTCGTTCGAGGAAAGGATCTCCTCATTGGAAGCTCGCACTTCTTCATTCGTGGCTTCCTGTTCTTCGATGATGGAAAGCAGGTTGGCCCGGGTTTGAGCAAGCTCCTGTTTCAATTGCGTGTTGTGGCGGCCCAGCCGGGCGCTCTCCCGCTCCAGGGCGCCAAGGCTTTTCATGCCGCGACTGGGAGGCTTGCCCGGCTTTCCCAGCGGGGCGGCCGGCTCGGACGCAGGCGAAGGCGCCGCCTCCTGGAATAGAACCAGAAAGTACGTCTCACCGGGAGCCGCACCCTTTATTGGAATTACTTCAAGATTCGCGCCGCGGGGGGCGTCATTCGATTTAAATTGGATTCTGTCCTTTCTGACCGGGACATTTTCCTCCCCGGCTTGGTGGATGGCGGCGCGCAAATGCATCATCAAGCCTTCCTGGACCAGCTTGCCGAGGTGAAGACTCGCCTTGCCCGAAGCCATCTCAAGGTAGGGCGCGGTATTTCCGCGGAATTCCAATACCTGCATCTGTTTATCCACCACCACCGCCGGCAGGCACCGGGAAAGCAGCATAGCGTCCACATTTTTCTCGAGGTCAAAGTGGGTTGCCGGGACCTCCGCTCTCTGGCCGGCGCGGCTCTCTTTAGCTGCATATTCATAAGCGGGACTGAGCGGGACAAAGGGGCGCTGGGTTTTTACGGGCCTCCTTGCATAAATCTTCCGCTTCCGGTCCACTAGATTGAAAAGCTCTGCAAACGCGCCTCCTACCGTCTCGGAGCTGCCGAGCATCAGGAAACCTTTGGGCTTGAGCGCATAATGAAAAACCGGAATCACTTTCTTCTGTAAAGCCGGCTCCAGGTATATCAATAAATTGCGGCAACTGATCAGATCGAGCCGGGCAAAGGGCGGGTCCGTGATCACGCTTTGCACGGAAAAAATACACATCTCACGGATCGCCTTGCTGATCTGGTAGCCATTCTCCACCTTCACGAAAAAGCGCTTGAGGCGCCGGGGAGAGAGCTTGCCTACGTCGCTTTCAGTGTAAAGGCCGGCGCGGGCTTTCTGCAGCGCGGCGGGGTTGACGTCCGTGCCGAAAATCTGCACGGCCGGGTGAAATGGCTTGGCGTGCAAATACTCCATTAGACATATGGCAACGGAATAGACTTCCTGGCCGGTTGAACAACCCGGCACCCAAATACGCACAACCTGTTCGTCTTTCCAGCCTTTCATCAGGCGGGGAAAGCACTGGCGGGTTAACGCCTCGAATGCCTGAGGATCGCGGAAAAAGCTGGTCACGTGAATGAGGATGTCCTGGAACAGGGCATTTATTTCTTCGGGATGCTCCTGGAGATACCGGATGTAGTCCGGCACGTTTTCAAGCTTGTGCAGGATGATTCGCCTCTCAATACGCCGCTTCACGGTGCTACGCTTGTAGAGATTGAAATCAACGCCCGTCTCTCGCGCCAGGAGCCTGAATATTGCTTTCAGCTCAGATCCATCCTCAGGCTGAACCTCGTTGGCTCGCGCCGCCTCTCGCCGCGCAACGTAAGGATGGCTGGCGACCGTGAGCAATTCTTTGGCAATATCTTCCGGGGTCAGAACAAAGTCCACGCAACCGGCGCCTATGGCGCTATGGGGCATGCCGCCATATTTGGCTGACCTTTCATCCTGAGCGAATGTGATCCCGTTTCCCTCCTTGATGGCTTGTAATCCCTGCGTCCCGTCCGAGCCGGTTCCGGACAGGATCACGCCAATCGCTTTGCCGGCCCGCTCCACGGCGAGAGACTGGAAGAAAAAATCAACCGGCAGCGGGGCCATCGCAGACGATGGGTCGCGCTGGAACAGGCGCAGCCTTCCATCACGAATCATCATCCTCACGTTCGGCGGGATCACATACACATGGTCCCGCTTCACCACCATGCCATCTGTCACTTCAGTGACGGGCATTTTGGCTTTCCGCGAGAGCAACTCAGTCAGCGAGCTTTCATGCGTTGGGGACAAATGCTGGATTAGCACGAAGGCCATGCCGGTGGTGGCGGGAAGATGATCCAATAACCGGGTAAAGGCCTCGAGACCTCCCGCCGAGGCGCCAATGCCCACAATAGGGAAGGGAGTGGAGCCGGCGGCAGGATTCGCTTGTTCTGTGGCTAACGGGTGCGACCCTTCCGCCCTCGCTGCCCCATGCCGCGTTTTGACTTTCTTTTTGAACCTTGAGGAAGCCTTCTTCACCCTTGCTCTCCTTGACGAGACGCCTTGTGGCGCAGAGTTTTGCCTTTAAAACTCTGCGGCTTTTCATGGTCCCATGCGAAAAGCCTTTGTAGCGCAGAGTTTTGCCTTTAAAACTCTGCGGCTTTTCCGCATTCCGTACAAAAAACCGCAGAGTTTTAAAAACAAAACTCTGCGCTACAACCCTGCCCTGAAGATTCCAGTTAGGAGAGCGGAAGAAGGTCAAACGCACGGTCCGACGGCACGGCTGGAGCCGTGCCCTTCCGACTGAATTTTCATGCTTTGCGGGTGTCGCAAAGTGCCATGACCGGCTGTTCCAAACAAAACAACTGATTCCATACAAAAAGCCGCAGAGTTTTAAAAGCAAAACTCTGCGCTACAGCCCTATTCCGTAATCCTCGATTGCACGAAGCAAGTCTCCCCCGAACTCGAGTCGGTAGTCAAGCAGGCAACCTAGTGCCTTAGGAGTAATACACAGTTGAATGTAGATACTCCATTGGGACAACCCCTTAGGCCGTCGCTGGTAATGATCCCAATAGCATTTGCCGCGCGTGATAGGCAATATAAAATATCTGGAAAAAATGGAGGGACTCGTGATGGAAGAACTCCCACAATTCCACCGGTATCAGTGCCTGATCTGCGGCAAGGTGTTTGAGTCCGAGAGCGCCCAGCAAGAGCATGAACGGAGGTGTAAAGAGAGCGCCCGGTCGCTTTATTTGTCCGCCGAATCTGCGCTGCCACAGCAGAGAGCGAGCGGCCCGCGCCTATCGTCGGCCAATGCGCTCCCACGACAGAAAAACGCAGCGTGGCCGCGTCCGCGCGGCATCGCTAGCAGGGCCGAGTGGCCTGCCGTAAAAGACAAAATCCCAGCGTTGTTGTTGCACGACGCACTGGAGCCTTTCGCCAGCCTGAAACCGGCTCTCGCCAGACTTTCGGTTGAAGGCACGCGAGTACGCACTTGCCAGGAGGCCCAGCAACGGCTGGAGCGAACGGCTTCTCCACATTTGGTCTTTACGGACGTAACGCTTCCGGACGGCACATGGAAGGAGGTGGTGGACGCCGCAGCGCTGGCGCCTGCAACCGCCAGCGTGATCGTGGTGAACCGCTTTCCCGATGACTCGTTGTATGTGGACGCAATTGACCGCGGCGCTTCTGACTTTATCACGCCGCCTTTTGATGACGGCGACCTGGCGCACGTGGTGGCTACCGCCCTGCAGAACCTTATCCAGCGCGGCATTTGGCAAACGCTAGCTCGCAGCAGCACGTAGCGGTGTTTCTTGGTTTTGGAAACTCTGTCATTTAGGGCCTATGGCCCGCGAAGGTGCATGAAAATGGCGTAGGGGCGCTGCTTGCGGCGCCCAACGTCGACGGGCGCAGGGGAAGCAGTGCTTCCCCGCGCGGTGGGGGAGGGCTTTGGCGGCAAAAGGGAAACGTTGTCCAAAATGAACGGCAGCAAATCAAAATCAGTTGTGGTTTTACTCAGCTCACCAGCCGCCCATGCGTCCGGGCGGAACTCTGCGTCCAGCCGTCAAGGCTTAACGGAGGAGCAGCGCCACCTGCTCCACCTGCTCCAACGGGCGCATGACGCCATCATCGTGCGCGATGTCTATGGCCTGATTACCTTCTGGAATCGGGGAGCAGAGCGAATGTATGGTTGGACCGCACGCGAGGCCCTCGGCAAGATCAGCTACGACTTGCTCCAATCGCAATTTCCGGAACCATTTGACACGTTCCAGGGCAAGCTTTATGCGGAGAATTGCTGGGAGGGCGATCTCATCCATACGCGCCGCGACCGCACGCCGATTGCGATCCAAAGCCGCCAGGTCGTGCAGCGGGACGATGAGGGGCGGCCGGTTGCAGTTCTTGAAATCAACCGGGACATCACACAGCGCAGGCAGACCGAAGAGGAGCTGCGCCAGATGGCCGCGCGCCTGGTTCATTTGCAGGATGAGGAGCGGCGGCGGATTGCGCGCGAACTGCATGACAGCACCGCTCAGACGCTGTCCGCTCTGGCCATAAATTTGGCCATTATCCAGGGCGGCCTGAACGGCAATTTGGATTCCAAGCTGTCCAAACTTTTCTCCGATACGGTCGCTCTGGCGCATCAGGCCGGCGATGAAATTCGAAATCTTTCCCATCTTCTGCATCCTCCTGATCTCGAAGCGGTCGGGCTGCTTGCGGCGATCCGGTGGCATACCCGCGCTTTTTCCGGGCGCGGCGGCATTCGCGTGGCCCTCGACTTGCCCAATGAACTTAAGGGGTTGTCAGAGGACGTGAAAATTGCTCTGTTCAGGGTGCTCCAAGAGAGCCTCACGAACGTTCGCCGGCACTCCGGCAGTAAGACAGCCAAAGTGCGCGTGGCGATAGGCGCGGATCACCTCACCCTGGAAGTTCAGGATCAAGGCAAGGGAATACCCGCCGGGAATTCAAAGGCCGGCCTTGCAGCGCCAGGCATCGGTATCTCTGGAATGCGCGAGCGAATCCGGCGGATCGGCGGAATCCTGGACATTGATTCCGGCCCAGGTGGAACCACGGTTCGGGCTCGTGTGCCTGTTTCCATGTTGGCTGCGCGCGGCAAATAGTCATCGGAGGCAAGCTTCGCATCGAAAGAAAGACATTTTGCGTGGATAGTGCTTTGGCGGCTACAGCGCCCGTAGGCGCCGATCCACGCAATAAAGGTTTATGCAGCGGGGAGCTGGCAGGCCTCACCAAACCAGGCTCTCCTCCAGGCCGGCGACGATCCGCTGCTCCAGTTTTGTTGAAGAAATGCGCTGTGCTGTCGCGCCTCTGAGGGCCGTGACAGCACGCTTGTCACCTTAGAAAGCGCTGCGCGGACAGAATCGCAACGGCGCCCGAAAGACCGTTCCGCCCACAGCAAAGAAACGCCAACGTCATCCCTAACAGCCAACTTGCCGCCATCCTGTTGCGTTTAGGAGTTCTCCCGGCTCTGCCGGGATGGCCGTAGAAGTTTGACAGTTCCGGGAGTATGCATTTCCCCGCGTTGATCGTGCCGGGCAATGCCGGCCAACACCCCTCACCCGGCTCGCTCCGCTCGCCACCCTCTCCCCTGGGAGAGGGCGGGAGTCACGCCTCGTCGGTCCGAGGCGAAGCCTCGTTAGTATCCTGCAAAGGAAGATTGGGTATAATACGCTGAGCTGGGGAGATCCCAATGTCCAACGCCGAAGAGTCTTTGCAGGAGGAGCGCAAGGTTGTATCGGCCATCCTCGAAACGGTTGGATCCCTCGTCGTCGTTCTCGACCCCGGCGGCCGGATCGTGCGCTTTAATCGCGCCTGCGAGCGGGTCACCGGTTACTCTCTCAGCGAAGTCAAGGGAAAATGCGTCTGGGATCTGGTGATGGCGCCGGAGGAGCGCGAGCGCTTCCGGGTGATCTTCGGCCAGTTGCGGAGCGGCGAACTCCCTGCTGATTACGAAAGCCATTGGGTGAACCGGGCTGGGGATCGCCGCTTGATCGCCTGGTCAAGCGCGGTGCTGCGCGGGGAGGGTGGCGCCGTGACGCATATCATCGCGTCGGGAATCGACGTGACCGAGCGCAAACGGCTGGAGAATACAATTCTGGAGATCAGCGCGAGGGAGCAGAGGCGAATCGGGCAGGACCTTCACGACGGACTCGGCCAGCATCTGACGGGCATCGCCTTTATGAGCAAAGTCCTGGAGCGGGAGCTGGCCGAGAGATCGCTTCCGGAAGCATCGGGCGCGGCCAAGATCGTGGAGCTTGTGAACGAAGCCATCCACAATACGCGGGAGCTGGCGCGCGGTCTTCTTCCGGTCGTCTCGGAGGCTCGCGGTCTGATGTCAGCGCTCGAGCATTGGGCTTGCGAGGTGGAGGACCTGTTTAGCATTTCGTGCCGCTTCCGGTGTGATGAGCCCATCTTGATTTACGACGACACCCTGGCCAACCATCTCTACCGGATCGCGCAAGAGGCGGTGAACAATGCAATCAAGCATGGCCACGCCCAGTGTATCGTGATCGGTCTGGGGCTGATGAACGGCGGCGGCTGCCTGACGGTTCAGGATGACGGCACGGGCTTCCCGCAGATCTCAGACGACCACCCCGGAATGGGGCTCCACATCATGAATTACCGCGCCAGGATGATCAGTGGATTGCTGGATATTAAGCCTTGGGGTGATCACGGAACGCTGGTCACATGCCGGTTCCCCATCGCGAACAAGGGTTAAAATGGAGGCGCCATGAGGCCTCAACCGCAACAGGCTCCGAACCGCAGGAAGAGCAAGGTCTTCGTGCTTGACGATCACCCGATTGTGCGCCAAGGCCTGGCGCAATTGATTAACCGGGAACCCGATCTGATTGTGTGTGGAGAAGCCGGTGAGTCGCATAGGGCCCTTCAGGGGATCGGGGGGCTGAAGCCAGATATTCTGATTCTGGACATCTCTCTGAGCGGGCCTGATGGCATTGAATTACTGAAGAACATCCGGGCGAGGGACGCAGCCTTGCCTGTCCTCATTCTTTCGATGCATGACGAGTCGATTTACGCGGAGCGCGCCCTCAGGGCCGGGGCAAATGGATACATCATGAAGCAGGAAGCGTCCGAAAAGGTGCTGATGGCGGTGCGGCGCATCCTCGGCGGGGAAGTTTACGTGAGTGAGCGGGTGGCGAACAAGATGCTGCAGCAATACATCGGGAGGTCAACCGTCGTAACCCATTCTCCGGTTGAGGATCTTAGCGATCGGGAGCTCGAAGTCTTCCGTCTGATTGGCGAAGGATACGGAACGCGCCAAATCGCCGAAGAGTTGCACTTGAGCGTGAAAACGGTGGAATCCTATCAGGCTCACATCAAAGAAAAGATGGCGTTCCATAGCGCCCGGGAGATGGTGCAGCACGCCATTCGATGGGTCATCAGTGAAAAGGCCATCTGAAGATAGATTGTTTCGCGCCCGCGCAAACGCCCCCCACCCCAAGTGTTGAACCTGTTGGAGCATGAAGCCTGCCACTTTGTCCGCCGCAACCCTATCAGAATAATTCCGTACGGATCTCATCAGAAAATCCCTGGGCCGCTTGGTGGTAGTAAGCCGGGCATTAAATCAGGGCCGGTCCCGATTGAACTGCCCCAATTGGGTGTTGCATCCTCGTAGAAGGTTTGGCGGATGGGGGAAATAAGGGCCGTGCGTCTTGGCGAAACGGCCGGTGCGCGAGCGTAGCCGTATTCGGCGCACTCTGGAATGAACCGGATGCGGGAATTGGTGACGGAAAGGAGAACCCAACAATGGCAGCGGAAACAGTTCCATACGGCCGGGTGACGCAGAAGAAGCCAGCCGTCGCGGAGGTACACATACTTTGGATTACCGCCGGTCTGGGGTGCGACGGAGACTCTGTCTCCATTACCGCGGCAAGCCAGCCGAGCATCGAGGACGTGTTGCTGGGCGCCATACCGGGGCTCCCCAAGGTCCATCTGCATAACCCCGTGTTGGCGTATGAGGTCGGCGATGACTTCATGAAGTACTGGTATGAGGCCGAAAAGGGCAAGCTTGATCCCTTTGTTTTGGTTGTAGAGGGTTCAATTCCGAACGAAAAAATCAAGAAAGAGGGCTATTGGGCTGCGCTTGGGACGGACCCGAAGACCGGCCAGCCGATTACCACCTGCGAGTGGATAGACCGCCTGGCGCCGAAGGCGCTGGCCATTGTTGGGGCTGGCACGTGCGCCACGTATGGGGGAATCCACGCCATGGAGGGCAATCCAACCGGATGCATGGGCCTCGCGGATTACCTGGGTTGGAAATGGCGTTCCAAAGCGGGCCTTCCCATCGTCAATGTCCCCGGCTGCCCGGTGCAACCCGACAACTTCATGGAGACGCTGCTTTACCTTTTGTATCAGGTGGCGGGCCTCGCTCCGATGATTCCTTTGGATGACCTGGGGCGGCCTACGTGGCTCTTCTCGAAGACCGTCCATGACGGCTGTGACCGTGGAGCCTATTACGAGCAGGCGGACTTTGCCTCCGTCTACGGCTCCCCCAAGTGCCTGGTAAAGCTCGGCTGCTGGGGGCCGGTGGTCAACTGCAACGTGCCGAAACGAGGATGGATGGCGGGGATCGGCGGGTGCCCGAACGTCGGCGGCATCTGCATTGGTTGCACGATGCCAGGCTTCCCGGACAAGTTCATGCCCTTTATGGATAAGCCCCCTGGCGCCAATGTTTCAACAAAAAGTATCTTTCTCTATGGGCGCACAATTTCCGCCCTCCGGTCGTTTACAAACAACAAGCTCAACAAGGAGCCGCGTTGGCGGCATACAGGGCATAGACTTACCACGGGTTATCAGCCCAGGGCTTAGAAGGTGTGAAAAGTTTGAGAGTGCCGGCGCGAAGCGCCTTTGGAGAGCGGCGGCTCGCCGCCGCTCTGGAGGGGCGCTGCTGAGGGGAAGCGCTGCTTCCCCTGCGCCCCACGAAGGCGCCGAAGCAGGCTTCGGCGCAACAAGGCGGGAGTAAGCTCCCGCACTCCAAAACGCCGTGGCGGCCGGGTCCGCCATTAAAGCAAAGGAGCGAATATCATGGCGACTATCACTGCACCGGTAAAGGATTCATCCGCCAAGCGGGGAAAATTGGTGGAGATGAATTGGGACCCGATCACCCGGATCGTAGGCAGCCTGGGAATCTTCACCAAAATCGACTTCGAGAACCGGCAGGTCGCCGAATGCCACAGCACTTCGTCGATCTTCCGGGGCTACAGCATCTTCATGAAAGGTAAAGATCCGCGCGACGCGCACTTCATTACCAGCCGCATTTGCGGCATCTGCGGTGACAATCATGCCACCTGCGCGACGTATGCCCAGAACATGGCCTTCGGCGTGAGGCCGCCCGCGCTGGGTGAATGGATCATCAACCTTGGCGAGGCCGCTGAGTATATGTTCGACCACAATATTTTCCAGGACAACCTGGTGGGCGTGGATTTCTGCGAACAGATGGTCAAAGAAACCAATCCCAGCGTCCTGGCAAAGGCCGAGACGACCCAGTCCCCCCACGCCGAGCTCCACGGCTACCGCACTATCGCTGACATCATGCGCTCTCTCAACCCGTTTACCGGGGCGTTCTACCGCGAGGCACTTCAGATGAGCCGCATGACGCGCGAGATGTTCTGCCTGATGGAGGGCCGCCACGTCCATCCTTCCACGCTTTACCCTGGCGGCGTGGGAACCGTGCCCACCATCCAGCTCTTCACGGACTACCTCGTCCGGCTCATGAAGTACGTTGAGTTCATGAAGAAGGTTGTGCCGCTGCACGATGACTTGTTCGACTTTTTTTACGAAGCGCTGCCTGGGTACGAGGAAGTTGGCCGGCGTCGCGTCTTGCTAGGTTGCTGGGGATCGTTCAATAACCCCGCCGTCTGCGACTATACCTACAAGAACATGGCGAACTGGGGGCGAGGGATGTTTGTCACTCCCGGAGTTGTGGTGGACGGCGAGCTGGTCACCAACGACCTGGTTGACATCAACTTGAACATCCGCATTCTTCTCGGTAGTTCTTACTATGACGACTGGGAGAATGCTGAAACGTTCGTTAAGAAGGACCCGCTGGGCAACAGCGTGGATCAGCGCCACCCGTGGAACCAGACTACGACCCCGAGACCCCAAAAACGCGACTTCGCGGGCAAGTATACGTGGGTGATGTCGCCCCGCTGGTACGACAAGCGAAGCGGCGACCATTTGGCGCTCGATACGGGCGGCGGCCCGATTGCCCGCTTCTGGGCCACCGCGCTGGCGGGTCTGGTGGATATTGGCTACATCAAGGCCACCGGTACGAGCGTCAAAATCTACTTGCCGAAAACGATGTCGCTTCCTGAGGTCGAACTCGAGTGGAAAATCCCCAAGTGGTCAAACGCAATCGAGAGGGATCGCGCTCGGACTTACTTCCAGGCTTACGCTGCGGCGGCGGCCCTCCACTTTGTGGAGCAGGCCCTGGCGGAATTGCACGCAGGCAGGACCAGGACTTGGACCGACTTTAAGGTGCCGGATGAAGCTATCGGCTGCGGCTTCCACGAAGCGGTCCGGGGCGTGCTCTCGCATCACGTGGTAATCCGGGAGGGCAAGATCGCAAACTATCATCCGTATCCGCCAACGCCCTGGAACGCTAACCCGCGCGACGTTTACGGCACGCCGGGCCCTTACGAGGATGCGGTTCAAAATACGCCTATCTTCGAGGAGAATGGTCCCGGCAATTTTAAGGGCATCGACATCATGCGCACGGTTCGCAGCTTCGATCCATGCCTGCCTTGCGGCGTCCACATGTATCTGGGCAATGGCAAGGTTCTGGAGACGCGTCATTCGCCGATGTTCGGGATTCAACCGTAACCACACGGGCTAGGTTCGTAGGGGCGCTGCTTGCTGCGCCCAAAACCAGCGGGCGCCATAGAAAGGAGCCATGGGCGAAGAAAGAGCATTCCAACAACAGATTCAACAGATCGAACAATTGATCGCCAGACTAGATGGTGCAGGTGACCCCAGCCTGAGGGACGCGGCAAAGACACTCGTCCAGTTAGTCATGGAACTCCACGGCGCGGGGCTCGACCGGATCATGGAGATGATCTCGCAAGCCGGGGAGGAGGGCGAGCAATTGATGGAGCGCTTCGACCATGACGAGCTGGTGAGGAGCCTGCTGCTACTACATGGACTTCACCCGCTGGACCTGGAAGCGCGTGTGCAGCGCGCGGTGGAGACGGTTCTCCCGCTGCTGCGATCACGCGGAGTTGAGGTCAAGCTGCTCGGCGTGGCCGAGGGCGTGGTGCGTGTGCGGCTTGACGGTAGCCTGAATGGTTGCGGTGCGCAGTCGATCAAGTCGGCGGTTGAAGATGCAATATACGAAGCGGCTCCGGATCTGGCCGGGCTTGTCGTGGAAAGCGGCACGGAGGCGCAGCCAGTGGCATTTGTGCCTTTAGCGAAGCTGCTCGATGGCGCCGCCACCTCGCAGCGGGGGATCAATCCGTCATGAACTCGCTCGATTCCCCGCCACAGAATCACGCCTTTGCAGCCCTTCGCAGCTTTGCCCGAAGGCAAGTGCCCGTCGAGCGCTGTGGGATGTGCAGCATTCAACTGGCGGCGGACCACCCACACCTGATCGAACCGGCGAGTCACAAGCTCGTTTGTGCCTGTGATGCCTGCGCGATACTTTTCGGCAGCCAGTGCGGGACAAAATACAAGCGCGTGCCGCGGCGTGTCCGCTTCCTCCCGGACTTTCGCATGACGGACGCGCAGTGGGACGGTTTATTGATCCCGATTAACATGGCTTTCTTTTTCTACAATTCGCCGGAGCGGAAGATAGCTGTCTTTTATCCGAGCCCGGCAGGCGCGACCGAGTCATTACTTTCCCTCGAAGCCTGGAACGACATCGTCCAGGAGAACCCCGTCCTCAGCGGGATGGAGCCGGATGTTGAAGCGCTTCTGGTAAACCGGCTCGGGCGCGTCCGCGGATACTCCGCGGCCGAACACTACCTCTTGCCCATCGACGAATGTTACAAGCTGGTTGGCTTGATTCGCTCAAACTGGAAAGGATTCTCAGGTGGAACGGAAGTATGGCGGGAAATTGGGCGATTTTTTGGAGGATTGAAGGAACGGACCAGATCGGGAAACGAGGTTCGGAGTGCCTGACCTGAGCTTCGAGGTCGAGAGGGCTGAGGTTGTTCCGTTCGCGGCGGCGCCGTTGCTCGCTTTCAAACTGCACATTGGTAACGCCGACGCGCAGCAAACCATTCATACCGTAGCGCTCCGATGCCAGGTTCAGATAGAAGTCACGCGGCGCCACTATAGCACCCAGAACCAGGAGCGGCTGCATGACCTTTTTGGCGAGCCTCAGCGCTGGGGCGAGACGCTGCGCAACATGCTGTGGACTCATGCCAGCGTCGTAGTACCTTCTTTCGCGGGTAGCACGGTGGTTGATCTCCAGGTACCCTGCACTTTCGACTTCAATGTGGCGGCAACGAAATACTTTTACGGTCTTACTGAGGGAGAAGCGCCGCTGTGCCTGATGTTCAGCGGGACTGTGTTCTACGCGGACGGTGAGGGCGCTTTGCAAGCCGCCCCAATTTCCTGGGAGAAAGAAACCAGGTTTCGCCTGCCCGTCAAGGTTTGGAAAGAGATGATGGATCTGTACTATCCCAAAAGCGCTTGGCTCTGTCTCAACCGTGACGTTTTCGACCGGTTGTATCAGTACAAGGTGCGGCGGGGAATTCCAACCTGGGAAGAAGCTCTGGAGAACGTGCTGAGTGCTTCGGAGCAAGCGGTTCATCATGAACGTCCAGCTCGTTGAACGCATTGCCAACGCCGTGCTCTACGAAGGGTACATCCTGTATCCCTACCGGGCGTCATCGGTAAAAAACCGGAAGCGCTTCAACTTCGGATTGGTATATCCGAAGGCGTACAGTGAAACGCGCGGGGGAGCAGATGCCGCAGATGCATGGTGCATGCAGACGGAGTGCCTGGTTCACGGGAGTCTCGTTTCCGAGCTTGATGTAAAGGTGCGGTTCCTGCATTTGGTCGAACGTGTGGCCGCTGAATTGGTAGAGCCAGCGCTTGAACTGCCCGAGGCCGGGGAGCCGGAATTCCGCATCGTCGAGGTCATCGAGGTGAATGGCCGGATTTACTCCACCTGGCAGGAAGCCGTTGAGCGCGATGTCACCACTTTGAATTGCAGTCTGCGCGAAATTGCCGCGCAGCCTCTGCGGCGGGAGTTTAGCTTTTCGGCCCAAAAAGACGTCGAGCCTCTGCGCGGCGCGGACGGTAGGGTCGTGGGGTTAATGATCCGGAATCGGTATTGCATTGCCGGGGTTGTTGAAGTCTCAGCCGCGAGGGCAGGCGGTGAGCTATTCAAGGTCCGGGTGAGGATTTTGAACCTTACTCCGGAGGCGGAGACGGAAAGCCGCGATACGGCGCTGGCGCAATCGCTGGTATCCGCTCACACCATTCTGGGCGTATCCGGCGGCGAGTTCGTTTCACTCCTCGATCCTCCTGAGGTCTTCAAGCCTATGGCTGAGGGGTGTCAGAATTTTGGAACCTACCCAGTTTTGGTGGGTGCTGAGGGGCAGCAGGACGCCATGCTCTCCTCGCCCATCATTCTTTACGACTACCCTGAGATCGCTCCCGAGAGCGCCGGAGACTTTTTCGATGGAACTGAGATCGATGAGATGCTTGCCCTGCGAGTGATGACCATGACCGACGATGAGAAGTGCGAGATGCGCCTGGTGGACGAGCACGCCCGCCGGATATTGGAGAGAACTGAATCACTGCCGCCAGAACATCTGATGAGGCTCCATGGCGTGTTGCGGCATCTCCACCCGGTTCGAAAGGACGCGTTATGAATGAATGGGAATGGCAGCTCCTGGAAGATAAAGCTCAAGTGGATTCCGTTCGCGTCCTAGGACTCGATGTCCGCAGCGGTGATCGGGTCCGGCTGCGCCCGCGTAAGGGCGGCGACGTGATGGATATGGCGCTTGATGGGAAGACAGCGACCATCGAAGCTATTGAGCAAGACTACGAAGGCAAGTTTCAGCTTGCGGTGGTCCTGGACGATGATCCCGGAAAAGACATGGGGATGTTGCGCCAGCCCGGACATCGATTCTTTTTTGACCCTCAAGAGATTGAGCCTCTCACGCAAGGGGCGTCTTCGATAAAGCTGCTCTGAAAATTCCGGTCAGGAGGACGGAAGGGCACGGTTTTAACCGTGCCGCAAGGCGCTCCCCATTTTCGTTATCTTCCGCTGCGGCGATGGGCGAGCCGCCCATCGCCGCAGCGGAAGAAGGTCAAACGCACGGTCCGACGGCACGGCTGAAGCCGTGCCCTTC
>JBOGJX010000419.1:0-9264 GCA_050745285.1 Terriglobia bacterium | reverse complement strand
TCCCTACGCCGGTCAAACGCGTAACGATAGAGCAAATTATAAATGGCGGCAACTTCCGGCGTGGCCAGAAGAAGCGGAAAGGTTAGCCCGTGACGCTCCGCCAAAGCCTTCAACTTGCCGGCATCCTGAGGATCATCCACGTTCAAAGTCAACAGGGAAACCTTATGGCTCTCGAAAAGGGAAATGTGGTCTTGAAAGGTCTTGAGTCCCGCAATCGACGTGCGATCCGAGTGCGTCCAGAAGTTGAGCAGCACCAGCGCGCCGCGCTGGCCGCTCAGCGTGTGCGGATGCCCCGCGAGATCCGGCAGCGAAAAATCCGGCGGCTCGATCGGGGCAAGAAGCCACGTTTCAAATGCAAGTGGAAGCTCCTCGCGGGCGTGAAGCGGATTTGCGCTCGCTGTCCCACCCGGCGCTTGCGGTCCGGCGGAAGCTTCGTGACGCTGGGCTTGGCCTGTCATGCTGAGCGAAGCGAAGGATCTGCTCTTCTCCTGCCCTGGGAAGAATTTTGGGCTCAGAGGTGTGTAGGGGACCGCCTGGAAGTTTGCCACGCCTTCGTCAATCTCGATCCGATGGTTTGCCGGAACGTTGTCAAACTCTTCCGCTTCGCCGCCCGGCCATTGGACAGTCACGCGAACCGGGCCTGAAGACGACCCAAGCCCGAAGAACATTTCCTTACTGTGCTGGGCAAGAAAACCGGATCCGGCTTGCAGAAATCTCACTTGTTCGCCATTCTCACTTTTTACGGTGACTGACGCGCCGATGGCATCGCGGTTGCCGTGCCGCCCGTTCAGCTTAAAAGAAATGGAATTCCCAAGACTTGGGATTACATTGCGAAAGATACGAACCTGGGGCGCAGATCTATTCTTAACGATGAGTTCCTGGCGGCCGTCGTGGTCAATGTCCGCCAGCGCAAAAGAGCGGCTGTCTTCCAGGCAGTCAAGCCCCACGGCGCCCGAAACGTCCGTGAACGTTCCATCGCGGTTATTGGCGTAGAGCACGTTGCGCTCGTAGCCGCTCCACGTTCCGTCGGACCGTATCAGTTCGTTGATCGCGTTCCATCCTTGCTCGTAGGCGTCTGTTGGAATGCTGCCAGCGGGAGACCGCGCGACCACCTGCCGCCAGAAGAAACTGGAAAGGTCCTGGGTTTGGGGGCCGGAAATCATTCCGTTGGCGATATATAGATCAGGATAACCATCGTGATCGAAGTCCCATGCGTCGCTCGACCATGCCCATCGCCCCATGCCCGTGTTGGATGCCGTCGTCTCGTCATCAAACCCCCCACGGCCATTGTTGCGAAAGAGGGAATTTCCCATGGCGTGCTTGTGATAGAGATCGCGAGCGCTGGCTGGCGCGCCAGGCATAAAACCATCGAGCGCGGTGACGCGCAGACCAGCAGCGGTCCACATATCGGCCACATAGAGGTCCTGTCGGCCATCGTTGTTGTAGTCAAACCAGCAAACGCTCATTCCCGCGCCGGTATCGAGCACGCCTGCTTCCTTGGCCACATCGCTGAACGTGCCATCGCCGTTGTTGTGGTAAAGGTTCTTCTCCCCGAAATCGTTGGCAACGTAGAGGTCGGGCCACCCATCCTGATCATAATCACACCAGCCGCACGCAAAGCTGAACCGGTTGTTGTTCCGGTCGAGGCGCGCTTCACGCGTGGCGTCCGTGAAAGTCCCGTTGCGATTGTTGCGGAAAAGAAAATTGGGCGGGCCGTTTCGCGCGTTGTCGTATGGGACCGGATAGCGATAGCGCTCAGGGCCCTGATAATAGGAGTAAAGGCAGAAGTAGATGTCAAGCCAGCCATCGCGGTCGTAGTCGGCGCACGCCGTCCCGGTGAATGTGCCTTGCGGCTTCGCGGCAAACTGGAACGCATCTTCCTTGAGCCGGAATTTTCCGTTGCCCTGGTTCAGAAAGAGGAGAGGCCCTCCGCCTCGAACCACAATTAAGTCCTGGCGGCCGTCGTTGTCGGCATCGGCGAAGAGCGCCGACGGGCAGCTATCCAGTACGCCCACGCCCGCCTGCGCTGTGACGTCGTCGAATGTTCCATCACCCCGGTTCCGGTAGAGCCGGTTGGGAAGGCCAGAGGGTTGGCAGATATAAAGATCGTCCCAGCCATCGTTGTCAATGTCACCCGCGGCGAGGCCAAAGTTGCCGTAGATGTCGATGCCGCAGGCGCCATCCAGAATGGACCGCCAGTAGTCCGTACCCTCGGCGAGTTGCTGGTTGAACGAGGTATTCCTGCCCAATGTCTGGCGAGTAATTTCCTCAAAGAGTGGTGTGGCGCTGCGGCTGCGCGTCTCGTCCAAAGCGCGCCATTCGGTGACCCGCCAGTGTGTGTCGCGGTCATGCTCCCAGGCGAGATCCATCGATCCCGCCCGCTGCTGAAGATGATAGCCCGCGCCCGTGTCGTTAAAGTCATAGCGAATGCGCGTGTGGACCGACGCGTCTGATTGACTAATCGCCGTAATCTTGAATTCCGCCCGCAGGAACCGGACAGGGCCGAGATGGTTTTCAAGTTCACGGAGGAAGTCTGAAGCCGCAAGAACCGGAGTGGACTGGAACCGCCGGTTCCAGATTCTCAGGACTTCATTCGAGCGGCCAACCTCTAACTCATTGGACTCGAAACGCGAGCCCTTGAATCGCGGAGTGAGTAATTGCGCGATGGGCTTCAGGTTCGGTGACGCCTGCATCAGGCCATCACGCCACGTGATCAGAATCCGGTCGATCCCGGCGGCGGAAACTTCGGTGGGGTAGATGTCCAGCCGGGGATCGACCTTTTTGAGGATAGCGTCGAGCGGCGGCCGGGAGCGATAGTGGGGTTGGAAAAGGACTTCCTTAAGTTCCAGTCCCGAGTCGAGGGAGGAATTCGCCTGCGCGGCCATGCGGGTGGAGTGAGGGTCTAATTCCTTGTTGGAAAAGGCTCCTTCCCGGAGCAACGCGGGCGCTGCGCCACACCACCCCAGGAACTGGCGGCGCGAAACGGCCCGGTCCTTTTCGACTGGGGCACGCTGGTCCGGCGGAGCATCATCTCTATCGCATAACACCTTTACATTTTACAATAAGCGGCAGCGCAGGAAGATAATCCATCGTTGTATTCACCCCTAGCCCAACATTGTTCATTTAGCCAGCTTTCTGTCGTGGCACGGGGATTTCGGGCAGATGTCATCCTGAGCGCAGCGAAGAATCTGCTTTCCCCCAACAATTTACAAGCAGTCGGTCATGTCGCTTTGCGACACCCACAAAGCATGAAAAGAACCCCTCACCCACCGCTTCGCGGTCCCCCCTCTCCCGCTGCGGCGGGAGAGGGTCGGCTTCCTCGCTTTTTTCCAGCCCTCTCCCCCTCGGGGAGAGGGTGGCGAGCATAGCGAGCCGGGTGAGGGATCTTGCCGAACTTTTCGGAGCAGATGCTTCGCGGAGTTTACCCTGAGCGAAGCCGAAGGGCTCAGCATGACATGCCGATTGGTCGCGGCCCGAGGATTGCGTTGAGCGTGAGTGAACAGTGTTGCCCCTAGTCCGGATTTCTCAGTGCGCCAAGCTACCGCACCGGGAGGACGGGGTTTTAACCCCCGTCGTAACGAAGACCGCGTCTGCGGCAGGGTTGAAACCCTGCCCTTCCGTTCCACCCGTGAAGCTGGTGAGAAATCCGGGCTACGCAATCTGGCCGAGCAGCCACTTCAAATCCACGGGGCTGTCTGACTGGGCGCCGTGAGGCATCGTAGGTCCAATGGCAAGCGCTTCGGCATGATTCTCGAACCAGACCAAAAAGGCCGACTGTTGCGCGCCCGGCAGCCGTTGCTGGTCCACCCAGGTTAGATACGCTCCCATATCCGCATCGATCAGCGAGGCTTCCGGGTCCGGGACGGGATTCTGATCCTTTCCGGAGAGCAATTCGTTCATAGGCCGCTCACGCTGGCGCGGCGCAAAATGCGCAAACACGGTAACGGGCTGAGCGCGCCGCAGCGCCTCGCGCGCCGCCCACTGCACAAAGGTTGTGCTGAAAATCTGCGTTCCCGAGCCATCCGTCAGCAGGCGGGTTTGAAAATGGCTCAACACCGTGTCCTGTTCGCTGTCGCTCAGGCCGATTTCTTCCGGGCTCATCCGGTGCAGCATGCTGCGAAGCGCTTCCGGGCCGC
This sequence comes from Terriglobia bacterium, assembly GCA_050745285.1. Classification (GTDB taxonomy): domain Bacteria; phylum Acidobacteriota; class Terriglobia; order UBA7540; family UBA7540; genus RH2-MAG17b. The sequence goes on along the minus strand of JBOGJX010000419.1, from coordinate 5,128 downwards.
CGATGCCGGATTGAATTGCGTTATGAATTTTGTTCAACAAAGCCGTGCGCACGGGTTGGAGCTTGTTATAAGAGACGCACGTAAGGTCGGAGCCCTGAACCGCCGCTTCCACGCCCCCATCAATATACCAATGGCCGTAGGGAACCGGATGCGTTGCCACCCTCGCCGCGGTCGCCTCGAGGAGTGTCTGCAATCCGTTCTCCGGCTTCACTTGGTTGAAGTAAACCCCATGGGAGCGAAGCTTGCGGAACAGCGGGTATTTGTTGTCCGTCACACCCTGCCCGATCACTATGATCCCGAGGCGCGGCAACGCCGGAGGATTTTGGGGTTGGCTCAGGTCGACCTTGTGCATGAAGCCGACCGCCGCCGAGCGGAAAGCGTCAATCTGGTGGGTTGACCAGAGATAGGCTGAGAGCTGCTCGGAAAACTGGCCGGGCTCGTTCACCCAGTCGAGGCGCTCGAATTGGGACTTCAGCCGCACCTGGTCGAAGGCCGCCATCACTTGTGCCAGTTGTTCCGGGGAAAGTGATCCGAGGTATGCAAACTGCCGGTTAATATCCTCTCGCTCGGCGGGGAATTTCCAATCGTATTCGCTGACTTGTTGCAACAGAAGCGGCAGAAAGCTCAAGGGGAGCTCGCGCAATAATGCGATCCGGTTGGTGGCCAGTTGTCTTGCTTCCGGAGGATACTGCTTGAATTCTCCGGCCTTGAGCTGGCGGGGAAGCATGGCGGCTACAAGACCTCCGTCAATGGCTTTCCCAGAGCCGTGCCCGGCGAAAAGCCGAGCATCGCGCCAAGCGTGGGGACGAGGTCGGTCGGCTCAATGGGCCGGTCAGAAACCGTGTTTTCACGAATGCCTGGTCCCATGACCATCATCCAGGTGGTGCGGGAGAGAGCGTCTCCCGTCCGGTGATGCTGGAATCCGTTGCCGCTGGCGTCGGCATCGGAATCCCGGCCAAAATCCGGCAGGATAAACATCGTGGTTTTACCGGCATACTCCGGTTCGCTCTGAATGGCGCGCCATATTTCGGCTGAGAGGCGATCTGTACGCTGGATCCCGTCGATGTAGAGCGAGTAGGAACCCGAGTGGGCGACGTCCATATCGTGGAGTGTGATCCAGAGCAGGCTGGGCGCGAGCTGCCGCATCAATTGGCGCGCCACGTAGACGGAAAGCTCGTCAGGACTTGCCAGGCTGCGCGCATGCGCGGTGAAGTCAGCAACCGATAGCTTAAGAAGCTCCGCGAATTGGTGCAGCTCAACTTCGTTGCCCTCGAGTTTGGGCGCAAAAAGGGGCGTTTCGTAGTTGTCCTGTAGAAGGTGCTCGTACTGGGCGCTGCCGCTTGAAGACAGGGCCTGCGCCAGCAGCCGCTTGGGCAGAATCACGCCCGCCGCAAACTCCGGGCCGAAGGAGCGGGCGTCACTGCCGCCGATCCGGTTAAAACCATTGCTCGGTGCAACCACCCAGGCGTCATAGGCGGGTCGCTTTAAATCCTTGCGGAAATATTCAAAGACCGTGGGATGGTCCGGGGCCACTGCGGCAAAATTATCGAACGTCTCGTACACGCCGGTCGCCAGACTTGCGGTGGCCACATAGTGACCCAGGATGCCCCGGTTTATGACCTGCGTGTAGAAGGTTGATCGGGGAATGAGCTCGTTCAAGAGATGGGGAATGTTCTCCTGCCCATCCGCCATGAAGGTCTCTTCATCACGCGCCCCCCCGCCGAACGTGACCACCACCACCTTCCGGTTACTCCGGCGCGGCTGCGCCAAGGCACGGAGTGGAGAGAAGCCGAGCAGGGCGCCGCCCGCGGTCGCTCCGGTCACGGTTCGGAGGAAATCCCGGCGGCTCCAGGAAATGGCCTGCGCAGCTTCTTGCGGGCTGTGATGGCTTCGAATGGACGGAATGTGGCGGCGAATCAGCTCTTCTCCCTCGGCAAGCGGACCCCATACCACCGGCTCCAAGGAGCGGTCACGGGATATTTTGCTCCCATAACGCTATCATAGGCCATGGGGCGCATCAAGGAACATGGGTTAAGATCACCACAAAGACACCAAGACACAAAATGCGATGTCAGAATTCGGGAGTTGCACTGACACTGAACAGCACGGCGGGAATCCCAATGGTGCCCCTCTTGCATTTTCCCCTTCTGTCTTTGAACGTTACTTGTTGGTGTCTTTGTGGTGAATTCCCTTTGGTTAATTTGTATGCTTCCTCGTCGCGGATTAAAATGCCATTCGTGCATCAAGCGCGTCCATTCCGGCTGCTGGTTCTCTTGGCGCTGTGCTTCCTAGCCATCCCGGCATCGGTGATGACGGGCGTAGACCATCACAGCGTCTCCGGGTTGGACCGCCAGTTCCAGTCAGCCGTGACGCTGTACCAGAATAAACAGTTTGATAAGGCACAGCAGATTCTCAGCAGACTCCTGCGAAGCCTTCCGAATGACTTCCAGGTGAACGAGCTGATGGGCATGGTTTGCAGCGCCCAGAACAAGGCGGCGGAGGCTACGGCGTATTTCACAAAAGCCGTGCGGCTCCAGCCGGACTCCGCCGATGCCCGGACGGCTCTGGCGGCGAATCTTGTGGAACTGCACAAGAACACGGCGGCCGAGAGCCAGTTCAAGAAGGCGGCTGCGCTCGATCCGGACTCCTACGGCACAAATCATAATATGGGCGAGTTTTATATTCAGACAGGCAGCCTCTCCGCGGCTGTTCCCTATCTTACCAAGGCGCAGTCGATTGAGCCCTCGTCTTATGACAACGGATACGACCTCGCGCTGGCCCAAATCAAGACCAGCGCCGCTCGGGCGGCTAGGAAGAATATCGAGCGCCTGCTGACCATCCGGAACACTGCCGAGCTTCACTCTCTTCTGGCCACGGCGGATGAACAATCCGGGCAATATCTCGAAGCCGCGAACGAATACCAGCTTGCCGCTCACATGGACCCCAGCGAGGCCAATATCTTCGCTTGGGGAAGCGAATTGCTGGTGCACCATACACTCGAGCCGGCGGTCCAGGTGTTTAGCCGCGGCGCCGGGCTTTATCCGCGGTCGGCGAGATTGCAGGTGGGGCTGGGCATTGCTCTTTATTCCCGCACTCACTATGCTGATGCCATTGACGCCTTTTGCCGTGCGATTGATTTGAACCCGGGCGATGCGCGTCCCTACATGTTTCTCGGCAAGATCTATGACGTCTCTCCGCTGCAAGCGGCGGCGGTTACCAAGCGATTTGCCCGCTATGCGAGGTTGCAGCCGCATAACCCGCAGGCGCTCTACTATTACGCGATGAGTCTTTGGAAGGCATCGCGCATCGAGAACAAGCCCGTTGATTTACAAAAGGTTGAAAAGCTGCTTGAAACCGCTGTCGCCGTCGAGCCGGCATTTGCGCAAGCGCGTCTGCAGTTGGGCATCTTCTACATCCAGCAGCGCCGTTACGCGGACGCGATCGCGCAATACCGGCGGGCCATCCGGCAGCAGCCTGACCTCGCTGACGCCCACTACCGTCTGGGCGAGGCGTTGGTCCGCACCGGCCAGCGCGCGGCAGGGCAGCAGGAATTCGAGGTTTTCAACTGCTTGCATGAGGCGCAAGTGAAAGAACGGGAGAAACAGCGGAGCCAGATTCTCCAGTTTGTCTATACTGCGAGTCCACCCGCCAAGGGCTCAAACTGATCCGGGTAGCGCGGATTCTGGATTTTGGATTTTCGATTGGCCGGGGATCAGCCTTTGTAGAGACGCTGCTTACTGCGCCCACGGTCTGCGCTATCAGGGCGCAGCGAGCGGATATAGCGCAGAGTTTTGTTTTTAAAACTCTGCGGCTTTTTCCATTGCGGATTCTAGATTTTGAAGGATCGCCGATAATCCAAAATCCAAAATTGAAAATCGAACGGCCCCAACATGCACATTCCTGACGGCTATCTTAGTCCTTCCACCTGCGTCGTGCTCTACGGCGCATCGGCGCCCTTTTGGTACGCGGCCTTGCGCCGGGTCAAAAAGCTCTTCCATACCCGGCTCGTGCCGCTTATCTCGGTTTTCGCGGCCTTTTCATTCGTCATTATGATGTTCAACCTTCCCATTCCTGGCGGCACCACGGCTCACGCCGTGGGGGTTGGGATTGCGGCTGTCGTTCTTGGCCCGTGGGCTTCTATGCTGGCCGTCTCCATCGCCATATTTATTCAGGCGCTCTTCTTTGGCGACGGTGGCGTCACCACGTTTGGCGCCAACTCCTTCAACATGGCCATTGTGGGCTCGGTGGTGGCCTATCTTGTTTATCGCGCGCTCGCGGGCCGGGCTTCTCTCACCTCCTCGCGGCGAGTCCTGGCGGCGGCGTTCGCTGGTTATGTGGCAATCAATGCCTCGGCTCTTTGCGCGGCGGTTGAGCTGGGGCTTCAGCCACATTTTTTCAAAGATTCCACCGGAGCGCCACTTTACGCGCCTTATCCCTTGAGTATCGCCATCCCGGCCATGATGATTGCGCATCTGACGTTTGCCGGGTTGGCCGAGCTCGTGGTTTCAGGCGGGGTTGTGGCCTACCTGCAGCGGGCTGAGCCTTCGCTGTTACGGTTCACGGCGCCGGGCGCGCCAACCGCCTTTGGCGGTGATGAACCAATCCCAAGGGACGCTCGCAGGGGCGGTTGGAGCACGGCGAAATCGCTATGGATTGCCACGGCCCTGCTTATGCTTCTGACTCCTTTGGGAATTCTTGCCGGCGGCGCTGCGTGGGGCGAATGGAGCGCACGCGACTTCTCGAACCCCGCCGCTCGCGCGAAGATTGCGATGGTTTCGCGCAACGCCGCGCCGCCTGCCCAGGCGCCACGGGGCTTAAGCCGTCTCTCGTCTTTATGGGCAGCGCCGTTTCCCAATTACGCTCCCCGTTTTGTCAGGCGTGCCGGTTTCGGCTACATTCTCTCCGCCATGTTTGGAGCCGGCGTGATCATCCTGCTGTTCCTGATGCTGGGTTGGTTTGCGGGCAGGAAAAACGCCAATTTGCTTTCGTAGGGGCGCTGCTTGCCGCGCCCATGGTCTGCGCTATCCGGCGCAGGTGTAGCGCAGAGTTCCGTTTTTAAAACTCTGTGGCTTTTTTGCTTTTGCGGGGGCGCTGCTTGCTGCGCCCAGGGTCTGCGCTATCAGGGCGC
>JBOGJX010000418.1:0-5019 GCA_050745285.1 Terriglobia bacterium | reverse complement strand
AACCTCGGAACGACGCAGGGTGTTCCGGGGCGATGCCAAGATATTCATCCATATGAAAACCGGCAACCTGCCCCCAGGGAACATCGGGCATGGCTGTGAGCGCCTGTAGGGTTGCAAGTTGGGAGGCGCCCGTCGCAAAGATGACCCCGACAGAAGACTTTCGGGCGGCGAGGTCGAGCAGGCTTCCCGCGACCGCCCGCGCTGCCGCTTCACCCGCCGCCTGGGGGCTACGATGGATTTCAATTTTCAAGCTGCCCACCTGAAGCTGTTTTAGCTCCACATCGAAAATCTTCATGGCTGTGCTCTCTTCGTTCCGGATTCACAATGTGGACCGATCGCCTTCATTTAGCCCTGGAACCTGTGACAGGTCTTTGAAAATGTGCTGCTTGGGCTTACTTCCGAATTGGATTTTGATGCATTCTTACCGCTTGGGCCGAGCGCATGGTGCTTTTCAGCGGCCGGTCCCGCCGCAGACTGCAAAGTGGCGAACCTAAGCCATACAGCACTCACAGCCGATGCATCATCGCGCATATCCCCACGAAGGGCATAATTACATCATCGGGGTTTTGGTTGTCAAGACTTATTTTCCACAGGTAATAGAAAATATTCTTAGCTTGTTCCAAATCGATCAGTTTGTTGCCAATATACCGGAAGATATAAAGTGTATCAATTTACGCTTTCGGGCGGCTGCTTGGATTCTTAGGGTGGGAGTGTTTGAATGCGTGGCCAGCCGGTGTTAAGACAACTCGCAGAAACAGTCGGAGTAAGCCTCACGACTGTATCCCGGATTGTGAACGGCAGTGCACGAGTTGGAGCTGAATTACACGATCGCGTCCGAGAGGCGGCCCTGAAAATTCCGGTCAAGATGACGGAAGGGCACGGTTTTAACCGTGCTGTAACGGAGCCTTCCACGGGTATCTCTCCCGCTGCGGCGACGGGCGGTGTCGCCCATCGCCGCAGCGGGAGAGGATCAAGAGCACGTTCGTAGCGGCATGGCTGAAGCCATGCCCTTCCGTCCTCATTTTCATGCTTTGCGGGTGTCCGAAAGCGACATGACCGGCGGCCCGGCAGTTGGGAATTGACCTGCATCAGGCTAACCGGTCACGATCCGCAGTGTTCGTGCTGAGCAACCGGGAAATGCTCCATATCCTTCCATTCGAGAATCCTGGTGGGAGCCCAAAACCAATGTGCGCTCCGCGGTTGGGACACGCTGTTTTTGTCTTTCAGCTACGAGGCGGGCCTCCCGCCGAAGGATCAGCACCTGCCAGCCGGGATGCGCCGCCGCGATGTAGACAGAGCCGGCCTCGATACTTCTAATGCCGAGTAATACAGAACGTCAAGATTTCTCTGATGATCTCTCCGCTAAGGATTGAATCTTTTCATATTTCATGCAAAATGTATCTTGACACCCCCATGATGCTTTTGGTATACGTACTCTTCGAAATTTATGTTTCGCAGTAGTTTTACTTCAGGTATCTCATGGGCAAAAACAACATGGTTTACAGTCGACGTCAATTCCTGACTCAATCAAGTGTCATTACCATGGCGCTGGCTTCTGTGGCGAATGGTGACACCTATCTGTCAGAGGGCCAGGAATCCATCTCCCAAGAAGGTCTCGCTGCCAGCCAACTCATCGCGCTGAAAAATACTTTCCTCAACCCTGATTTCTCTGCGCGCCCGATGACGCGCTGGTGGTGGTTCGGTGGGGCGGTGACCCGTGAAGAGATTACGCGCGAGCTTATTCTCATGCGCGATGCGGGGCTTCGGGGCGTGGAGCTTCAGCCTGTTTATCCCGTGAAAGTCGATAACCCGCATCGTGGAATCCGCAACATTCGCTATTTCTCCCCAGAGTGGTTCGAAATGCTGCGATACACGGTGGCAGAGACCCGGAGGCTCGGGATGCAACTTGATTTTACGTTGGGAAGTGGATGGCCTTACGGCGGACCCTTCATTCCTGTTGAACTGGCGGCGCGGAAGCTCCAGTACATCGCCCAGGACGTCGTTGGCCCTCGGGATTTTTCCTGGCGCTTCGGCACGGAATTTCCGGACGGCGCTAGAATCCTCGCAGTGGTCGCAGCGCCTGTTCTAGCCTCACTACAGATCGACCTCAGCCGCGCCCAGTTCCTTCATGAGAACCAGATCGCGGATTGGAAAGCGCCCCCAGGTGTGTGGAAGGTCATGACATTTGTTGACAGCCCCACTCTCCAGCAGGTCAAGCGTCCGACAATCGGCATGGAAGGCTATGTTCTCGATCATTTCAACCAGGAAGCTCTGGACCTTTTCCTGGATGCGGTTGGTAACAGGACATGCGATGAACTGAAGAACGCCGCGTCACCTCCGTTTCATTCCGTTTTCTGCGACAGCCTGGAAGTAGAAGGCGCCGACTGGACAACAAACCTTCTGAAGGAATTCCGTGTCCGCCGCGGTTACGACTTCACCCCACACCTCCCGGCGTTGTGGCAGGACACGGGCGCTGAGACTCCTCATGTCCGCTACGACTATCATCTAACTTTATCTGAGCTGACACTCAACAACTTCTTCCGGCCCCTGGTCGAATGGAGCGCGAAGCACGGCATGACGGCGCGCATCCAGGCCCATGGAGCGATGGGCGATGTTATGCAGGGTTACGGCATAGCCGACATTCCAGAAGGAGAGCACTATGATGGCGGAGGCGACCGCTATACGGTTGACATTCCCCATCGCCGGCTCGCATCCTCGGCAGGCCACATCTACCAGAAGAAGCTCATTTCCGCCGAGACTTACACCGTGCTCCACGCTCCTCTCTTCACGGTGACGCTCGAGATGATGAAGGCCGCTACGGACGCCCAATTCCTCGATGGGCTGAATCAGATCGTCAACCAAGGCTATCCTTATTCCCCACCACAGGCCGGTCAGCCCGGCTGGACCTTCTACGCGCCGACATGCATCAACCACAACTGTATTTGGTGGCGGCACTATCCTCACCTCGCCCGTTACATTCAGCGTATGTCCGCTTTGCTGCAGCAAGGCGTCGCCGTTAATCCAATCGCGATTTACCTTCCGCTTGCCGACCTTTACGCGGAGTTTGGTGCAGGCGGCCTCCATATCGACGAAGCCATGGAGAGGCATCTCGGCACTGAGTTGGTCACTGGGTTGCGCCGCGAGGGTTATGATTTCGACTTTATTAACGATCATGCGCTTCAAGAAATTGCCAAAGTCGAGAACGGGCGGCTGCTCGCAGGTAGCGGCGCCTACTCTGCGGTGATTGTTCCTAAGTCGCAATACATTCCAGTCGAATCGCTGAATCGGTTGGCGGAGTTCGCAAAGAGTGGAGGATTCCTGACGTTCGTGGAACAAGCGCCTGATGTGGCGCCGGGCTTGGTGGACCAGGAATCTCGAACACAGCGTCTTCGCTCAATCCTGAACGGTCTATGGGAAAATGGCGCACAGGGCCAAGAAAGGATATTTTCGCCGGGAAAGGGCGAGGTCTATAAGGCTGCCAATATCGAGGGTGCCCTCAACCGTTTACAGCAACAGATCACTCCGGATTTCCGCATTATTGAGGCCGGCGATAAAAGCGAAGCAGCACGAGAATTCGCGAAAGAGAATGTGGGTTTCATCCACCGTGGAACCGCGGACTTGGATTTCTATTTCATCAGCAACGTTTCAGAAACTTCCCAGGCCTTGCGCTTACAGTTCGCGGTAGGACATAGAATGCCGCAACGATGGAATGCCGAAACAGGCGGTGTCGACGAGACGCTTGTGTATCAGTATGTGGAACTGCCCCGAGGGAAGATAAATGTTACCGAAGTTCAGGTTAGCCTTGGACCATTTGAGTCGTGCTTTATAGTATTCCCTTTTCTTAAACATGATCCGCTGGTGACGCGAACCAATTGGCCGGGACCGCTAAAGATTGAGCAAGCGGGTGAGAAGGTGCAAGTAACGGGCCTTCTATCTATAAAAGGAGAATATACTCTGACCAATTCCAGCGGGAAAACTCATCACTTTATGATGAGTGACCTGCCGGGGCCTTTTCCCATTACCGGACCCTGGCGGCTGACTTTGGGGAATAATCCTTCGCTCAATTTAGAACGTCTGGTTTCGTGGACAGAGTTGGCAGATGGGAAGAACTTCAGCGGCTGGGGTGTTTATGAAGCGAATTTTGCGCTGAATGATCCAGGCAAAGACATTCAGTGGATGCTTGACCTCGGGGCAGTCCACGAAACAGCCGAGGTCACTTTAAATGGCGTCCCGTTGGGTGCAGCCTGGAAGGGACTGCGCAGGGTAAGTTGTGACGGCGTCGTAAGGGAAGGACCGAATCGCCTCAAGATCGAAGTCGGAAATCTTTGGATCAATCGAGTTGAATCTCTCCCTCCTCGCGATTTTAAGCTGCTGGCGGAAACCTACGGTATTCGCTGGGGGGCGGATGAAGAAAAGACGAAGCCTCCCCTTCCTCCTTCCGGGCTGATCGGCCCTGTGCGGCTCATCCCATTGAAACCATGGACGGAGAGGTTCTGACTGGCTAGAACAGAAAAAGTCTGCCTGCAGAACCTCTCATCCCGAGCCGATGACCCCCACGAAGATTACCATCGCGTCGACTGGCTCGTGGCGACATATCTGGAAACGCTTCGGGTTGAGATTCCGAGGTTCTTGGCAATCTGTCCCTTTGGCAATCCCTTACGAATCATGCGGCGCAACTTGGCCGCTGCCGTGGTGCCCAGCTTCCGTGGCCGGCCGCCCAATTTCCCACAGGCACGAATCTGAGCCTTGCTGTAGCGCTTGGCTCTTGTCGTGCCGCCCCTCCTGCCCATCTCCGCGGCCGTAATTGGCTTTTCGCCCATGCGCCGAAGCCTACCGCACAAGGGAAGCAGTTGTCAAGTCATAAGTTTACTACATATTATGTCTGATAAGCGGGTCTTATGTTAACTAACAAACCCAGCTTGGGAGGCTCATCTGGGTGTCGGGCTATGGAAAGATCTGAAGTTGTGGAAATGCTTTGGTATAACGGGAGGCGTCGAGAGTGAAAAGGCGGTCGGCCCG
>JBOGJX010000417.1:0-5098 GCA_050745285.1 Terriglobia bacterium | reverse complement strand
TAACTGACGAACATCCTGTATTCCCGAACCTCGAACCGCACTCCAACGTGCTTTGTGGGCCACACGATCAATCCCTGGCTAAAGTTGGGGCCAGTTCTATCCTGCCCTGGGCTAAAGGGGTAGGTATAGCCGTGAGTGTTGATATCACCAGCCAAATAGCTGAACCCGCCGCCGAAAAATGGTTCGACTTTCCGGCTGGCGCGGCAGCAGAGAAAGTGGTAGGACACATCAGCCGAGCCGATCGTTATCCTGTCGTCCGGGTTGCCGATGGTCGTTCCCACCTCGCCGCCCGCAGCGAGGCCCCTATAGATGAAAACTTCTCCGCCGATCCCGCCGACATTCGTGCCGGGCGTCGTGTTGCGCCTCCCAACGAAGGCGTAGGCCTCTCCCCAATAGCGATGGCCGCGGGTCTGAGCGGAAGCCAATTGTGCCAAACCGAACAAGAGAGAAATCAATAAAACAAGGGATGAGACGAGCTTTTGCCAGTGCATTTTATCCTCCTTGCGTGAAACTCGAAGAGGGTAGCGCGGACTTCGTGCTTTTCGAAGTCTGCGGCTTTTCTATAGGAATTCACGGACAAGCCGCAGAGTTTCCAAAAGCAGGAAACTCTGCGCTACCCTGATTTTCCTCTTCGCTCCATTTCGGACACACATCCCCCCGGTCGCCGTAGCCCAGGTTGCGGCTACCAACAAAATTTTATGGCACGCGGGGATTAGGTTGCGCTTGGCTCAGCCGCGCACGTTCGCGGAAGTGTCGCAGAAGGATCAGCATCAGTCCGGCAACTGCGGCCAGGATTACCCCCATCCAGAAATAGACCGGAAGCTCCAGTAAAAAGCCGCCATCAGGCTTGAGGCCAGGCAGCGTGTGAGTGGCCATCAAAAAGCTGCGAAGGTCCTCAGTCTGGCTCGTCTCGCCTTTAAGGAGCGCTCCTTGGAAGATGTACCAATATGGGCGATAGGTTAAGTAGACCGTGGCAGAGGAGAGCAACAGGCCCACGGCGCTGGTCAACGCCAGCAGCGTCAACCCAGCACCAGAACGTTGCAGCCCATTACCCCGGCGGCTGCCGGCGATTAGGATGGCTGCGGCGATAATCAAAAGCCCGGCACAGATCAACATCAGCAAGCTCGAAATCTGCAGGACCGCTGCGTTCCGCCTGGAAACGTCCTGTGCAAAATCGCGTTCCCGAAGCCCTTCGCTGCCTGCGGCGGGAGCAAACTTTCTCCCGAGGTAAGCGAAAAGCGCGGCTTCCCCGGAGTTTCCTTCCTTTACGGAGAGCGTCCGCAGTTGCCCGTAAGCCATAGCTTGAAGGACCGTACCCGTGCGGTGCTCATAATTCGTGTGCGCCTGGGAATCCATGAGCTGGCCGAAACGCGCCACGTCCCAGTATTCTTGAGCCGCTCGCTCGCGGTTCCCTCTGGATTCTAAAAAGCGGCCCGACTGGAGAAGAGAGCTTGCGAAGCGTCGAGCGTCGGAAAAAGCGTAGGCCGGTAATCCCGCATCCTCTCCCGACAGCAACTCCTGCGGGTGGTTGAAACCGTATCGGCGTGCCACCCTCCGGTCGAGATCCTTCAAACGGCCCAGGTAATCATCGAACTTCGGAGACGCGAATGCGGCGGCCATCGTCCTTCGCCAAGCCGGGTCCGCTTCCCGCTCGTCCTGCTTTTGGTTGGGCGATAGCTTGGAGGCGTTGGTGACGTGGTCGATATCAATTGACTCGGCGGTAATAAATCGGAACAGCGCATTTTCTGGCTGCCAACGCTCGAGCCAAGGGATCCATTGGCGGATCTGCGGAAGCTCGGGGTGGCGCACGGCGACAACCGCATACGCCCAAAGGAGGCTGGGGTCGATGTGAACCGCCTCTTCTGCCAACCGCGCGCTCTCCTTGGCATCCGAGAGCCGGGCCGCCACGAAGACCAATCCCTCAGCGTCGCGGCGCGCCTCCGCCCGTTTAGCGAGAGCCTGCAGTCCAGGCTGGCCGCTCTGCTGCGTCACATGGAATAGCGTGTTCCACGCCGCCAGCGAAACTCGCAAGCCCTGCCGGAACGGCGGCGCGGCGAAAAACAGCAGCGCTCCCAGAACGTACGCGCCGCTCGCTAGGAATGCCACCTTGCGCAAGGTGACGTTTTTAGCGAAAAGCCCTCCGTCGCCGAGAACGCTCTTCCCATGGCGCCCCGGAATCAACAAGGACACAAGAGCGTGTTTGGCGAGCACGCTCGCGCCGCCAAGCGCCCAAGCGACCGCCGTCCAACTACTGTCGATGTGACGGAGCTAGCCTAGCATCGCCCGGCCCCAATCGCGCACGTCGGGAGGCGCAATTCGAATCGCGGTTTCGAGCAGCCCTGTCGCAGCTTGACGGAGAGGCGCTTCCAGCATCACTCCCACCCCCTGCTCAAGCGAGGTTGCTGCAACAAGCGCGCAGGGAGGGCCTCAGCCAGCTTGGCACGAGCTAACTCCAATCCACTCGCTGTTAGTCTGTAAGTGTGCCGGGGCGGTACCCCATCTTCCGTCACGACCCAGCGAGCCTCCAACAACTTGTACCTTTCAAGTCGCATTAAGATCGGGTATAGCGTGCCGGATTTCAGCCCAGTGTTACGGCTCAACTCGTAACCGTAGCGCCAGTCGCTTGGCCGCGTCACGAATCTTTCCAGCACGAGCAGAGTCTCTCGAGAAATGCGAACAGTCTTCACGGCAATAACTCTACATATATAGAGTCTGATTGTCAAGCGTCTCAGAGCTTGTCCATCACGTGCGCGCAGGTCTGGAATCGGGCGGCGATCATTGCCGCTGAGCAGAAGCATGCGGAGCAGGAGAGACGGAATGCTGGTTTGGGTGTTCGGCGTAGGCGCGGCGCTGGCGCAGCAACCGCTATCGCCGCGCACGCCATCTCCGTCTGAAACTGGCGTGGCTCACGCCCGGTCATTGATTGCGGCAAGGAAGATTGACCAGGGGCTGGCGTTGCTCGGGCAGATCGAGCGGAAGGCGCCGCAGACGCCCGGCATCGAGGCGGCGCTTGGGCATGCGTATTATGCTAAACACGAATACACGCAGGCCGTTACCAATCTGGAACTCGCATTAAAACAAAATCCGGAGGACAAAGAGTCCACTCAACTGCTTGGCCTTGCGGACTACATGGCGGGTATGCGGTGTGTGCGGGCCTTTTTAATGGCTTTGCGGGTGTCGGAAGCGCCATGACCACTCAATAGAAGAGACCACGGTGGCCATCACGGAACATATATCTCAGACCGGGTATAATAATCAGGTGGTGCGGAGCACGCGCTATGATGAGCAGATTTCATGGATCTTCCGCGGGCCAAAACGTTTACCGGCGGGTCTTGCCCCGTACTAAGCCCGCTTGGGCGCCCGATGGATTCTGGCCCAAGGCGACAGAACGTGTGAAAGAATTGTTCAAACGGCAAAGTGCGTCGCGCCAAGGCGCAAAGTTTCGCAAAGTAAACCAGGAAGTTCTTCTTTGCGCCTTGGCGTCTTTGCGAGAGGCTTTGGATTTTTTCACAGCAGCTTGCGCCGTGGGCCACATTCTGCCGCCGCTAACACGGCTGGCATCGTAACTCTTGATCTACGGAAGGTGGACTTGAAGACTCAAGCTATCCATGAAAAGAATTGCCATGCTGTAATCCATGAGGCGCGCCATCTATGTGAGATCTCCATATGGATACTCCTGTTGATCGCATGGCCGGGCGCGACGTTTGCCGCCCAGCAGCCTGCCCCGCCGGAAGCGCCCCGGATGACGGGCCGGTATCATTTCCTCGGGCCCGAGGATACGCTGTCAATCCTTCAGGAAGGGAACACACTCAAGGGATATATTGACGTCTACCCTGGCGAGAACGAGTCGGATGCTATCCTGAGCTATGCCATGTCGGTCGGCTCGCGCAAGGGCAACCATGTGGATTTCAAAACGCGGACGATCCACGAAGTGTACTATCGGTTCTCCGGCACGGTCGAGCGCGGGGCGGGGCGCACGCCACGCGATCCGGATTATCTTCAGCTCACTGGCAGCCTTGAGACCGTCACCCTAAATTCGGTGACGGACACAAAAAAAATACAGAAGCAGCCTGTCGTTTTCAAGTCAATCCCGCGCGGCGAAGGGCCGCCGGACTAAGTTGATTTTGGATTTCAGATTTCCGATTTGGATCAGGCTGTAGCGCAGAGTTTCAAGAGCAAAACTCTGCGCTACACCGGCTGTTTGCCATCATAAGGACCTTCTACAGCGTGCCTTCTACAACACATCATTCAATCCCAAAGACACTCGTTCCGGGCGAGTTTGCCGGTCAAACCGCTTTGGTGACCGGCGCGGGCGGGGAAATTGGCGGCGCCATCGCGTCTTCTCTGCTCCTTGCAGGCGCAAGCGTGGTGTGGATTGGGTGGAACCGCGCGCGCCTTACCGCGCGAGCCAAGGAACTGCGCTTGTCTCCTGACCGCTCCTTTTTTGTAGCTGCGGACGTGAGGCGAGAGCGTGATGTCCACAGCGCCGTCCAAGCCGGCATCAAGCGATTTGGCCGCATTGATATCCTGGTGAATAACGCGGGTGCGCGCGGCCCCACCGCGCCCATTAACCGGCTCACCTTGAAGCAGTGGCAGGACGTCATGGACACAAACCTGACGGGCGCATTTTTGTTTTCGCGCGAGTGCTTGATGCACATGGCCCGGCGCCGGCAAGGGCACATCGTCAATATCTCCACGGTAGTCTCGCGCTGGGGGTATCCGCTGCGCGCTGCCTATGCGGCCTCCAAAGCCGGGCTGAATAATCTCACCCTGACTCTGGCGCAGGAAGCGGGCGAGATGAACGTGCAGGTCAACGCGATTTGCCCAGGGCCCGTAGCAGGAAAGGCGCTCGATGGCGTCTTGACCGCCCGCGCGAAAACGCTGGGCATTCCGGTGGACAGAATGCGTAAGCAATTCATGCGTCCGGCAGCGCTTCACCGCGCCGTAAGCGCAGAGGATATCGCGGGCGCTGTTCTTTTTTTATGCTCCGGCGCTGCGCGCAATATCACGGGTCAGATTATTGACGTGAGCGCTGGCTACGGTATTTGGCCGGGGGCGTAACCCGGCGCCGGCAAGTTTCCCCTTCGCAGGGGCGCAG
>JBOGJX010000416.1:0-4157 GCA_050745285.1 Terriglobia bacterium | reverse complement strand
GGTCACGGGATCATCGCTGTATTCGATGATGTCAATTTTTTCCCCGCGCAGCTCGCGGATGATGGACTGCACGCGCATGCCCTTCATGCCCACGCAGGCGCCCACGCAATCCACGTCAGGGTCCTTGGAATAGACGGCGACCTTCGTGCGCTCGCCCGCTTCGCGCGCCATGGCCTTGATCACCACCGTGCCGTCGTAGATCTCGGGCACTTCCATTTCAAAGAGCCGTTGGACCAGGATGGGGTCTGCGCGCGAGATCACCACCTGGGGTCCGCGGGCGGCGCGGTCAACCGCAGTGATCACGGCGCGCACCCGGTCGCCCACCTGGCACGTTTCGAGGCGCGACTGCTCGCGCCGCGGCATGCGCCCTTCGGTGCGGCCGAGATCCACGATCACGTCCGGGCCCTCCAGGTGCTTCACCGTGCAGTTCACCAGCTCGCCGATGCGCTGGTTGTACTCGGCAAAAACCGTATCCCGCTCGGCCTCGCGCACCTTTTGGAAAATCACCTGCTTGGCGGTCTGCGCAGCAATGCGTCCAAGCCCGCCGGTGGATTTCGGAATGCGGATTTCCGCCTCGACGCTTGCCGAGGGATCGATCCGCCGCGCATCCTCGATCGAAAGCTCATGGTCCGCGTCCGCAACCTGGTCAACCACCTTCTTCACCGCGCAGACTTCCACGGCCCCGGTTTCCGTATTGAAGTGCGACTCAAGGTCCTCTGAGGTTTTATAATACTTGCGCGTGGCCACCAGAATGGCGTCTTCCACCGCGGAAATAATCACCTGCGGATCAATACCCTTCTCGCGGCTCAATTGGTCAATTGTTTGGTAAAGCAAACTCGTCGTCACAGACATACCCTCATAACAGCAGAGATGAGAGACAAGAGACGAGTGAACAGGAGAATCAGCGGCAGCGCGCTCGTCTCTTGTCTCTCGTCACTAGTCTCTGCCGTTTTACTCCAACACCAATCTCGCCTTGGCGATGCTTGCAAGCTCGAGCTCGCGCACTTGATTTCCGCCCAGATCGACCCGCACCCGCCCGGCTTCAAATCCCGCCAAACGTCCTTCGAGCACCTTGTTCCCGTCTTCGAGCGGCTCGCGCAATACCAGGCGTGCCTTGCGGCCGGCAAAGTATTCATAATCGCTGGGCCTCACCAGCTTGCGATCGAGGCCGGGCGAGGAAACCTCCAGGGTGTATGCTCCTGGGAACATATCCTCCACGTCCAGCAGCGCGCTCATCTGCTCGCTGACCACTTGGCAATCCGCGTGCGAGACGCCTTGTGGCTTATCAATATAGATTCTCAGGAGCTGGTTCGCGCGCCCACCCTTTAACTCAACGTCAATCAAAGTGAGGCCTTCGGAGGCCGCCACGCGCCCGGCCATCTCCCTTATTTGCTCTACATCGACGATCATGACGCTCCGTGCGGTTCAGACTCGACGCTTGGTGGCCGGTGCCAACAAAAAAGTGGGCTTTCGCCCACTTGTCTCCCTCGCACTTGAGTATAGTCCCGCCACCCATCAAAAGCAAGGTTAGGGCATGGGAAACGCGACAGAAAGCAGAATTCAGCAGGCAGCAGCCGAAGCTTTTCCCCTGGACAAGAAAGAACCACATCGGAAGCAGAAGGCAGAAGACCACGCAACTTGTCTTAACCTTGCGTGCCGTTCCAAAGTCCAGAATTTAAAAGCCGCAGAGTTTTAAAAGCAAAACTCTGCGCTACACCTGCCGACCGGAGACTGCCAACTGCTTTCTGCTTTCCGTATTTTGTCCGGCTGGCTGTATTATAATCAGGTGACTCGGCGCGGGCGCCGGTCCCGGGTATTCATTCTCTCAGGCGTTGCCAGACTAGGACGATTACAATTTGGGAACAAGATTCACGCGACGTAGCCTACTAACCGCCTCATCTCTTCTATTGGGCGACAAATTCCTTGAAACGCTGGCCAAGCCCCTCAGACGGTGGGACGCACCCATGCGCTTGGAGGCTGCGTCGTTGCCGGGCGCCGCGCCGCAGCCTGAGCAATCGCCCGTCATTTTTGTGGACGTGGCCGCACAGGCCGGCGTAACGGTTCCGAACGTCTGGGGCGGCGTCGAGCACAAGAAGTATATTATCGAGGCCAAGGGCAGCGGCATTGCCTTCTTCGATTACGACCAGGACGGCTGGCTCGATATTTATCTTACCAACGGGACACGGCTTGATACGACGTGGCCTCCCGGCCGGGCCCCCCACACGCACCTGCTGAAAAATAATCGCGACGGCACGTTTACCGACGTCACGGAAAAGTCCGGCTTGGCCCGCACGGGCTGGCAGACGGGCGTTTGCGTGGGTGACTACGACAACGACGGTTGGGACGATCTATTCCTGACGTTCTGGGGCCAAAACGTTCTGTTCCATAACAACGGCGACGGCACGTTTGCGGACGTCACGAAAAAGGCCGGCTTATGGAAGGACGAAGTGCGCTGGGGATCGGGCTGCTGCTTCCTGGATTACGACCGCGACGGCCACCTGGACCTTTTCGTTGCTAACTATATTGTGCTGGATATTGCTAAAGTGCCCGCGCCCGGCCAGACCGGCTACTGCCAGTGGAAAGGCGTCCCGGTAATGTGCGGTCCCCGCGGCCTGCCGGGCGGCAGCAATATTCTTTATCACAACAACGGCGATGGTACATTCGCGGATGTTTCGCAGAAATCCGGCATCCTCGCGCCTGGCCCACGCTACTCCATCACGCCGGTATCATACGATTTTGATAACGATGGCTGGCCGGATATCTACGTGTCGGTGGACTCCGAACCGAGCATCCTGCTCCACAACAACCACAACGGCACGTTTACGGACGTGGGCGTGATGTCCGGCGTGGCCTACAACGAAGACGGCCAGGAACAGGCCGGCATGGGCATCGGCGTGGGCGACTACGATTGCGATGGCAACCTTGACATCTTTAAGACCAATTTCTCCGACGACACCTGCGACCTCTATCACAACAACGGCGACGGTACTTTTCAGGACGTCACCTTTGTCTCGGGCGTCGGCGTCAACACCCAGTACGTTGGCTGGGGATGCGGGTTCGTGGATTACGATAACGACGGCTGGACGGACATTTTCCAGGCAAACGGCCATGTGTATCCGGAGATCGACAACCTCCACTTGGATCAAACGTTTAAAGAGCCGCGAATTGTTTATCACAACCTGGGAAATGGGAAGTTCAAGGACGTTTCTAAAATCATGGGGCCCGGCGTGACCACGAAGCATTCGAGCCGCGGCTGCGCCTTCGGCGACTATGACAACGACGGCGGCGTGGACGTCCTCATTCTAAATATGAATGAGACACCCTCGCTCCTGCGCAATGAGGGGGGGAACAAGAAGAATTGGATCAAGCTGAAGCTAATCGGCGCCCATTGCAACCGCACGGCGATTGGCGCGCGAGCGTACGTGACCACGGGCAAGCACCGGCAGATGAATGAGGTCGCAAGCGGCGGCAGCGTGATGTCGCAAAGCGACCTGCGGCTACACTTCGGCATCGGCAACGCTCCGGTTGTTGACCTGATCGAAGTGAAGTGGCCCACCACGTGGAAAATCGAAAAATTCACCCGCATCAAGTCCAACCAGATTCTGACGATTAAAGAAGGCGCCGGCATCGTGAAGCAGGAAAAGGGCCGCGCCTGATGCTTTTGTACGGGCGCCGCATGCTTATCCAGATCACGTCCCAGGTTCTTGGACGCAACCTGCGGCTCTGCCGCTTGCTGTGCGGAATGGCTATGCCATTCCGGAAGGGCCGGGTTAGACCCCGCCCTCCTAAAGGAACAGGGAAGGTAGGCACCGCACGAAGTCTGTGCCGTGGGCCTTTCGATGTACAAACACCCACGGCGCATAAACCGTGCCGTGGCTACAGCTACCCTTGTTGAGAGGGCTGCAGGCGAGGGCGGGAGCGCAAAAAAGGAAAACGACCGCATGATAACGTGGGTGGTATTGTTTCATATCGTTGGCCTGGTCTTCTGGGTCGGCGGGTTGCTGGTGGCCACCGCGCTGCTTGGACAGCACGCGGCGGAAGAATTTCCGGAAGGCCGCGCAGCGCTGGGGCAGGCTGAGCTGCGGATGATCAGTGGCATGGCAAATCCTGGTGCGGGGATCACGATTGTGACGGGGGTGATCCTCGCCGGGCCACGC
>JBOGJX010000415.1:0-3220 GCA_050745285.1 Terriglobia bacterium | reverse complement strand
CTTCATGCAACTTCTGGCTTTCGGTGGGTGCTCTGCCAGCGCGCCCCTGGTGAAGTCCCTCGAAAAGGTGGGCTTCGAGAGCGTCCTCTACGAGGATATTCGTGATCCTCGCGGAGTGGCGCTGCTCATTTGGAGCCGGGACCCCGGTTTTTTCGTGGGCGCCGCACGGCGATTCCTGCTGAGCGCTCCCTTTGCTTCGCTTGAGCCCAAGCCGGAATACACGATGCTTGGCCGCACGTATGCGATAGGTCATGAGCCGGACCTTGAAGCGTGGCTGCTCAAGAAACCACGGCAGACGGCGTTGAACGCAGAGTGGCCATGGGCCGTGTGGTATCCGCTGCGGCGCGCGGGGTCGTTTTCCACGCTCACGGCTGAAGAGAAGGGGCCGATCCTCGGCGAGCACGGCAAGATTGGCCACGCGTTCGGAGAAGGGGATTACGCGCACGATGTCCGCTTGGCGTCCTTTGGCCTCGACAAGAATGATAACGACTTCGTGATCGGATTGGTGGGGCGGGATCTCTTTCCGCTCTCCGCCTGCATCGAGACCATGCGAAGGACGAGGCAGACCTCCCAATACATCCAAAGTATGGGACCCTTCTTCACCGGCAAGGCGGTGTGGCAGAGCCCGCTTTTGTAGCGGGGCCGGGGACTGCCGCCCTGACGCAAAACCCAACGGCGGAGAGGCAAACAGTACTCGCCCCATCCCGCCGCTACAGTTTGTAGGCGCCTTGATTTGACAGAGGATACCAGTTCAATATAATTCAGGTACGAACTCACCTTCAAAACCGGAGGAACGACATGAGAAAGTCGATAGCTGCAATGATTGCCTGCCTAGCGCTCGTTTGCCTGGGGGCGTTCGCAACCGCCGCGGATAACGCCCAGCCCGGACCGCTAACCGGAACATGGTCCTGCGTTTCTCACGGAGGCCAGCAGGGGGACATGAACTTTACGCTTGATCTTCAGCAGAATGGCGAAACCGTGACCGGAGACGTTTCTTCACCACTCGGTGACGCCGATCTCAGCTCCGGCGCTTTCAAGAACAACCATCTCACCATTACGATCGATGGCGGCAGCGATCAATACACATTGAGCGCAACGCTAAAGGGTGGCAAGCTCGCCGGCAAATGGTCCACCAGTGACTCCGGTAAGAGCGGAGTCTGGGATGGAAAGAAAGCGCCTGCCGGGAGCCAATAGCCAGTTGGCAGGCCGGGCCTCGCTCGGCGGCCAAATACTCTAATTAACATAATATACCTTATCAGACGCTGTAATTCCAGGCGAAATCCCGCCATGCAGGCCTTTACTCATATCGCTGCGGTTTCTCCCTCCCTCGGAGGGGGATGGCTTGGGGTGGCGGGCGCAAGGCTGTAGCGCAGAGTTCTGCGGTTAGAACTCTGCGGCCTTTGTAGTGGCGGCCTCTGGTCGCCGGTGTCTGCTTTTGTCAAATCCGGCGACGAGAGACCGATGGGTCAATGGCCTGCCTTGGCGTCCTTAAGCAGACCGAACACGCCTACACCGTTTGTCGTCCCCACGTAAACCTTGCCGTGGGCAATCATCGGCGTGATGAATTTGTTGCCCACGCCAAAGTGATCCCGTGCGCCAGCTTGGTTGCTATTATAGAGTTCGTGGGCGAGGTTCTTCCCATCGTAGGCATGTAATACGGCCGGATTGCCGTTCTCAGCCGCCCAAACAATGCCATTTGAAGATCCGTCGGCGGAAACGCTCGGAGTGGCGCCAGGATAGACGTATTTGATTTCCGACTGCGAGACCGGGGCTGGTACGAGCTTCGCGTTCTTGAACTCGAAGGCGCGAAGGTGGTCGTTCACGGCGCCGTAGTAAATCTTCCCGTTGAAATAGGCCGGCATGGCGAACTCGCGGCCGCCAAGCGCTCCCGGCAGCTCCTGATAAATGGCGTCGTTGTTCTTGGGGTTGAACTTCCCCAAGTTGTTGCGGTTCACCAGGTAAATATTGTGGTCCTTACCTGCGCCAACCGCCAGGTAACGGGTGTGGCCGAAGGCATCCTTCATTGGGGGCAGCAAGAGCGATCCGCCAGACCCCAAGTCCTCATCGGTATCGTTTTCGTGAACTACATTGAACATGGCAAAATAATCCGCAACCTTTAGCTTGCCGCCCGTGGTTGAGAGCTTTACGAACGCGTTTCCAAAGTCGTCTTTCTTCGGGAATCCTGCTGAATTGAGCGTGGTGTCAAAGGTCCCGTTGGCGGCGAGAAAGTAGATGTTTCCGCTGCCGTCCGCGTCCATGCCAGCGCCGCTTTGCCAGACAGAGCCCTCGCTGCCATTTGGCGTGAAATCGAGCACGCTCGTCTGCCGCAAGCTGTGCTCGTTGTAGCCCATCACCCAACCCGTATAGGGATCGATGTCGCAGTGCGAAGCCCACGCTGTGTAAATGACGTGGTTGAGCAGGAGCAAGCCAGCGCGTTCCTCATACTGTTTTGGATCGAAAATCTGCTTGCCGCTCTTGCTTCCCGCCCCCGTGCCCGGATATTCCCCGTTGACTTCAACCGGGCTGCCGAACTCTTCCTGGCCTGTGGTGATGTCCAGGGCGTGTAGACGCTGGAAGTAATTCCCCTCCCCGTTCTTGCTCATGGCGACCACGTAGATAGTTCCATGCGGGCCGCTCTTCGGATCAATCACGGGCGTCGAGGTAATCCCGATAATCGGGATCACCTGTGAACAGCGCCGGCGGTCGGAGGGCGTCTCTCCCGGCTTTAACAGGCGCACGTGCCAGAGCGCAGCGCCCGAGTCCGCGTCAAACGCGTAAAGGGTGTCATTTTCCGTGGCCACAAACAAGACGTTATGGTCTCCGTGATGGGGGATCGAAAGGTGTTCCACATAGAGCGGCTCTGCGTCAACCTTCCCATCCACGGAAATAACGAACAACTTTCCGAAGGTGGATTTGTTCACGTTGGAGGTTGTCAGAGTGGTCTCGTGCAGATACTGTCCGGTGCGCGCGTTATCGTTATGATACGTCAGAACATTTTGCGCGATCGCAGAAGACCCGGCAAGAAGTAGAGCTACAATGATCAAAACAGTTGCGATTCGACGAAAACGCTTCATTTCGTTCTCCATAAGTGCATTAAATCGTATTGGATGCCGCGATGCGATTCTGGTTACGCAGGACTTTGGCGAGTGGCGTGGTTCATGCGACAGGGTTAGCCACGCCGTAAGTGCGGCCCCCCCCTCACCCCCGACCCCTCTCCCTC
>JBOGJX010000414.1:0-6740 GCA_050745285.1 Terriglobia bacterium | reverse complement strand
CTACGAACCCGGCCACGACATTAAAGATTGGGATCTTGCCACCCCCGGAATGGCACAGCCATTCCGCACAGCGAGCGGCGAAGCCGCGGACCACGTCTTGTGGGTCTAAGGCGAAGCCTTGTTAAGTTACAAGATGAAAGCGGTCGAGTGTGCACGGTTGCAGGAAAAGCCGCAGAGTTTTAAAAGCAAAACTCTGCGCTACATTGCCAGTCGCTTTAGCCGGCGGTTGCGAAGCGCTGAAGTCTCCTGCTACATTACGATTTGCCTTTACTATGAAAATCACATCGGTTGAGCTTCGCGAGCTGCGATTACCACTGGTGAATTTCTTTGAGACCAGCTTCGGACGCACCACGAACCGGCGCATTGTCCTGGTGCGCGTGGAGGCGGATGGCCTCACCGGCTGGGGCGAGGTTACCTGTGGCGAGAAACCCTTCTACAACTACGAGACTCCAGAAACCGCCTGGCATATCCTGCGCGATTTTCTGATCCCCTGGGCGCTGGAACACGCATGGGCTTCGTCTTCGGACCTTGCCGCGTGCTTCAGGCCCGTCCGCGGTCACAACATGGCCAAGGCGGCGCTTGAAAATGCGCTTTGGGACGTGGAAGCGCAAGCCAATGGGATTTCCCTCGCCAAGCTGATCGGCGGAACGATTGCTGAGATTCCCTGCGGCGTCTCGATTGGCATCCAGAACAGCGTTGAGGAGTTGCTCGAAAAGATTGGGCGGGAGCTCGCGGCCGGGTATCAGCGGATCAAGATGAAGATCAAGCCGGGTTGGGATATCGAGACGCTCGACCGGGTCCGCGACCGTTTCCCCGGCATTCCTCTGATGGCGGACGCGAACTCTGCCTACACCCTTGCCGACCTTCCGCGCCTGCAGCGGCTCGACCACTTCAACCTGATGATGGTGGAGCAGCCGCTCGACTGGGACGACATGCTGGACCACGCCCGCCTGCAGCGGGAGCTTCAGACGCCAATCTGCCTGGACGAATCCATTCATAGCGCCGGGGACGCTCGCAAGGCCATTGAGGTTGGGGCGTGCAAGATCATCAACATCAAGCTAGGACGCGTGGGCGGCTACACGGCGGCCCGCGCGGTTCATGACGCCTGCAGGGAGCGAGGCGTGCCCGTCTGGTGCGGCGGGATGCTCGAATCAGGCATTGGCCGCGCGCACAACATTGCGCTTTCAAGCCTTGCGGGCTTCACGCTGCCCGGCGACGTCTCCGCCAGCCGCCGCTATTGGAAAGAGGATATTATTCAGCCGGAAGTCACCGTCACGCCGCAAGGAACCATCCGCGTTCCCACCGCTCCCGGCCTCGGATTTGCTCCGGACCTTGCCCGTATTGAGAAGGCCACGGTCCGAAAGGAGTCTTTCAAGTAGATTCTTTCCGGCGCCGAATTCTGGAAGCGTTTCTGTAGCGACGGCTTTACGCCGCCATTCGTGGGTGTCTGCAACGCCCGATGGCGGGATAAACCCGCCGCTACTCCTTTTTTGCATCGGAAAGCAACTTAGTGGCCGGCATCTTCCAAAATCCTGCCCAGCCTGAAAGAATGCGCAGCATGGGATGGATGGGCGTCCTCATGCTCTGCGTCACCTTCATTTGGGCGGCCAACGCCGTGGCGGGGAAGTTTGCTCTGCGCGGCTTCAGCCCAATGGCGCTGGCCGAGTTGCGCGTGGTGGGAGCGACGGCCGGCTTTGTGCTGGTCTACATCATCCTGCGGGGCTGGCCAAAGCTTCATTTTACGCGACGTGAATGGGGCTTTATGGCGCTCGCCGGGCTGAACGGCGTCACCCTGAACCAGGGCTTCTACCTGAGCGGCCTTTCAAGGACCTCGGTGGCCCACACGGCCCTGATCGTCGCGCTGGGACCGGTAGTGGTGCTCGTGCTCGCCTGCCTGCTGCGGATGGAAGCACTGACGGCGGCGAAATCCCTGGGCATGGTGATTGCCTTCTGCGGAGTGGCCGCTCTCACCATCGGTAAGCCGTCCGAGGCCTCGGGTGCGAGTTGGCTGGGAGACATCTTGATGCTGGCCGGGCGCGTAGCCTTTGCCTATTACACGATCCTGCTGAAGCAGGGCGCGGGTCGCTATGACACGCTTACTTTGAGTATGGTGACGTTTGGCTTGGGTGCGCTCATGCTGGCTCCTTTCAGCGTCCACGCCATTGTGAAGACGCGTTGGCAGGCAGCGCCGCCGCTGGCTTGGGTGGGGCTCGCCTTCATGATTATCTTCGCGTCCGTCGTGGCCTATCTTCTCTTCGCTCACGTGCTCACCGTGATGACGGCATCACAGGCTGCGGCCTATATCTATCTCTCCCCTGTTATCGCGATCGGCCTTGGCGTATGGCTGCTCTCAGAGATCATTACATGGAAGGTCTTGGTGGGAGGCGGCATGATTCTTTTCGGCCTGTTCCTCACAGGAAAGGGCAAGCAGGAACCGGAGGCGGGCACGGCGGAGTAGCAAGATTTGCGACAGGAGGACGGGGTTTTTGACAGTTGATCAGTTCGACAATGTAGCGGCGAGTCAGCCTCGCCAAATGGCGGCGTAAAGCCGCCTCTACCTGAAACTGCGTCACCACGCGAAAGCGCTTCCCATTTGACTTTGGCCGGCAAGTTCGGGAGAATAGCCCCATGATGCCATCCATTGATCGTGTTGGTGAGAATGGTTTAAAGTCTTCCGGCGGCTGCAAGGTGGCGATCCGGAAAGATCAGCACTTGGCGCCGGTCTCCCAGTTTGTCATCGAGGGCTTGCAGATTGGCCAGCAGGTTGTGGCCATGGCGGGTCCGCGTTTTTTGCGGGAGTTGGCGCACCGCCTGGGGGAGTCGGGAATGCGGCCTGAGGTGATGCTGCGGAACGGCAGGCTGGTTTTCCTGACCACGCCGGGGTGCATCTCAACCCTGCTTAAGCCGGACGATCCCCTGCAACGAGGCGGCCCGGTGCGCACCAACGCCCCGCTGCTGCGCTGGGTTTCTGATTGGTCCTGGGCATACGGCAGGGGAATGGAACCATCAATGGCCCTCGAATACCAACGACGCGTGCACGATTTCACCCGGTCGCTGGGCGCGCTTTCGCTTTGTACGGCGCAAGGCCTGGAGCTTGACCGGAATTCGACGCTGGCACTCCTCGCCGATCATCGCCGCTCCTTGCGCCCGGGCGAGCGCGCCTCTCATGCCGCAGCGCCATTCGACGCCCTCGGCGCCGGGCACTGAAGTGTCACGCATAATGAACCTTCAACATCTCTCAAGGGTGGCGCATACATTGATTTTTATGTATGTGCCACGGTGTCGGCGGGACGGTTACCATCACGGCGCACACATTGAAGAAGCAATGTATGCGCCACCCGGAAATTAAGTAGTAAAGTTTAGAACTCTTCCTCAATCGCCGCGAGTTGTGCCTCCGCAAAGCTTACGAAGACCCACTCCGCATGCCGAAGCTCTGCCGGCGGGCGGCTGTGGGCCAGCGCGAGGCACTTCATGCCTGCGATATGGGCGGCCTCAACGCCCGCGGGAGCATCCTCGATGGCGAGGCATTCGCGGGCCTGTAAGGGGGCATCGCGGAAACAGGCCAACTCCTGAAGGCCGCCCAAAGCGGTGAGATACGAACAGGGATGAGGTTTTGAGCGCTCGCAATCGTCCGCGGTCGAAAGCACGGCAAACTCCGCGCGAAGCCTCAATTTGCCAAGCAAATACTCCACTTCCCGCCGCAGGCTGCCGCTGGCAATTGCCAGGGGAAAGCGCGCGGCGGCCCGACGCACAAACTCGATTGCGCCGGGTACAGGTGGCAATCCATCGCCGATGGCTTGCAAATAGGCATCCGCTTTCCAATGAACTAGCTCGTCGCGGCGCGCCTTGTCCACAGGTTGGCCGTGACTGCGGTAAAGATGCTCGACAATGCCGCGATCATCCAGCGCCAGGTAATCCCGGTAATATTCGCCCGGGCTGACGGTCCACCCCTCGCGCGCCGCCATCTGCTGCGTAAGCTCCATAATCAGCGGCTCGCTATCCACGATGACGCCGTCGAAGTCGAAAATTATTGCGCGTAACAAACAGTTCTCCAAATGGAATTGCCGGCTTTGTGGCCGGCTCCGGCAGCCGTAGGGGCGCTGCTTGCCGCCCCCTCCACATTGCGTGACCCACAATGGCACTCACATCGGTCATGGGTCAATTTGAGGTGTAGTGGCGGTTTACCCCGCCATTTGCGGCGGCATAAAGCCGCCCCTACATCAGGCGGACCCACTACCGTTACATCCGATGTTAGCCGTCAAAACCCCGCGCTATGATAAACTTAAGTGGTGGAAGATGGCAAGCGAGCCGGTTTCCACCAACCTCAAACCCTTGCAGCGGAGAACACGCACTCCTCAAGTAGCGCGGTGCAGCCTTCGGGCGGAGCCCAGGGCACCGTCATGCTGAGCGCTGTCATTCCCGCGCAAGATTGTCACCCCCGCGAAAACGGGGGCGGGAATCTACCCGTAAAACCGGCCCCGGTGGGCTGCATCGAATAGGAGGTTACAAGACGGAACGCGAATGACTCATCAACTCAGCTTGCCTATTGCGTTCGTAGCGGGAATCGTTTCATTCCTCTCACCGTGCGTCCTGCCGTTGGTCCCAGGCTACATTTCGATGCTTTCCGGCGCCTCGATGGATGAGTTGCGGACGGGCGCAGATGCGGCGTTGGTGGCTCGTGTTATTCGCAACGCGATCGCCTTCGTGATCGGGTTTTCCGTGGTTTTCGTCGCTTTAGGGGCTTCTGCCAGCGAGGTGGGGGCGTTTCTACTCTCGCGCCGCACGGCCTTTAACGTGGTAGCCGGCATTGTGATTATCATTTTCGGGCTGCACCTGACAGGGTTGATCAAGATTCCCTTTCTATACCGCGACGCGCGCCTGAATACCGGCGCTCCGAAGCGCGGAATCGTGGGAGCGTTTGTCCTGGGGTTTGCCTTTGCCTTTGGATGGACGCCGTGCATTGGCCCAATCCTGGCCGGCATTCTTGCCATGGCGGCCACGAAGAATACCGTTTTTCAGGGGATGTTCCTGCTGGCGATTTATTCCGCCGGCCTGGCGATTCCGTTCTTGCTGACCAGCCTTGGAGTGAGCCAGTTTCTCAAATTCTATGGCCGCTTCAAGAAGCATCTTCAGGCGGTAGAAATTGGGTCGGGCGTCCTTCTCATCGTAATCGGCCTGCTGATTGCCTTCAACCGGTTCACGATCCTTTCCGGCTATTTGGGCTTCTTGAACCGCTTCACGCTGTAACGTAGTCCGCGGGGCTCCGGTTAGGAGCCTCCGCAAAATAAGCTGAACACGCTGCGCCAGCGATTTACGCATGGGGTGCCGCGCGCGAAAGGGTTTCAGGATCGGCCAGCCTGGCTTGAGCTGCGGAACTTGATGTGAACGAGCCAAGTTTCTTTGCTCCCAAGATTCCGGCTCCCCGAAGGGGAGCAACACGAGTAGCCGTGGGTGAAACCCACGGTGACGGTCCGAAAAGGCGGGCGCGGCCCTGAAGGGGCCGCACGATGGAAACGCCGGTTTGAGCGTATTCAACCCCTCCGGGGTTGTTCGGGGGTGAATCGGGCCCACATTCCGTGGGTTCCACCCACGGCTATTCATGTACCGCCGCTTCGCGGCGGCGCGCGCCTTGTGGGTCTCCTGCGAAATTGCGTTAGCGGTAACGTTTTGTTCAGGTTATTTTGCGGAGGCTCCGCAGTGGTCAGTTGGAACCCACAACGGACAACTGGCAACGGACCCTTCTGCAATCGCCCAATCGCTCAACAATTTTATGCACCCAATTCTCCTGCGCATCGGCTCTTTTGACCTGCCCACTTACGGTCTGCTCCTGGCGCTGGGTTTACTCGCAGGTTTGTTTGTCGCCATGCGGCTCGGGCGGCGGGAGGGGATGGACTCGGGTCAGATAATTGATTTCAGCACGTGGCTGATTGTGACTGGCCTGATTGGCGCTAAAATCTACATGATCCTGACCGGGTGGGGATTTTACACGGCCCATCCCGGCGAGATTTTCAGTCTTGACACGCTCGAAGCGGGCGGCGGGTTTTATGGCGGATTCATCGGAGCCGCTCTGTTTGCCGTCTGGTATGTAAAGTCGCACAGACTCCCTCTCTTAAGGGTTTTTGACGCCTTCGCTCCCGCCGTGGCCATTGGACAGGCCATCGGCAGGCTCGGTTGCTTCGCGGCGGGAGATGACTACGGAAAACCAGCCCCTCACTCGGCGCTAGGCGTGGTCTTCACCAATCAGTATGCGCACCAGATGACCGGCGTGCCGCTCGGGATCCCCATCTATCCGGTGCAACTGTTCGAATCCGCGTTGACGCTGATCATTTTTTTGATCCTGCTTTGGTTTTACCAACACAAGAGGCGAGACGGCCAGATCTTCGTAATGTATCTCATGCTTTACGCCGTGGCGCGCTTCTTTCTGGAATACTACCGCGGCGACCCGGACCGGGGCTTCTTTTTCCACCACACGCTCTCAACCGCCCAACTGGTTGCCATCGTGGCGTTTGGCCTGGGAATCATTCTGAGTATTTATCTGCAGCGGCAGCCACCGGTTGAGGCGCAGAATTTTGCGGAAGCGAAGCCATCTCCCGTCGCACGCGGTAGTGGGCCAGTTTGATTTTTGTGGCGGCGGCGTCTCGCCGCCGGGTTTTCCGGCGGTCGGTCATGTCGCTTAGCGACACACGCAAAGCATGACAAGAAGATCGGAAGGGCACCGCTTCAGCCGTGCCCTTCCGCCT
>JBOGJX010000413.1:0-10804 GCA_050745285.1 Terriglobia bacterium | reverse complement strand
GCTCCATCCTGAGCACTGAAGTTGCCATTGTGGACGGGAAAGGCAAGCTTACGATTACCGGCCAACTCGGCGAGGTGATGCAGGAGTCAGCGCAGGCCGCCATGTCCTACGTCCGCTCCCGCGCTGTGCGGCTGGGTATGCCCAAGGATTTTTATCGCAATGTGGACATTCATATCCATGTTCCGGAAGGGGCTATTCCCAAGGACGGACCTTCTGCCGGAATCACCATGGCGACTGCCATCTCCAGCGCTCTGAGTAAAATTCCTGTGCGGCGTGATGTGGCCATGACTGGCGAAATTACTCTCCGTGGCAAGGTTCTGCCCATTGGTGGATTGAAGGAAAAGCTGCTTGCCGCGCTCCGCGCCGGCATTACAGAGGCCATTATCCCCAAGGAGAATGAAAAGGACCTGCCCGAAGTGCCGGAAAACATCCGCGGGCGTATGAAGATCCATCTGGTGGAGAACATGGACCAGGTGTTGCATTTCGCGCTGGAGCGTCCTCTGCCGGAATTCCCGGAGGAAGCAGTACAGCCTATTCCGGCAGTCCAGCCTGATATTGCCCGGGAGCGCTATTTATAGCTGAAGCAACTGCCCGGAGGCTGACGAGCATTATAGCCGCACGCAAGTTGTCACAGATAAGCCATCTGCGAACCGCGATCAGCGGTTCACCAGTTCCGCTTTTTCCGTAACATGCACAGACGTGGTACGCTTGGCGTGTCCCGTCAGGCGCGACCACGTCCCATTCATCCAGTTCTGCACACGATCCAGGTAAACGTAGTAGACCGGGGTGATGTAGAGGGTGACCATCTGGGAAAAAATAAGTCCGCCGACCACCGCGAGGCCGAGGCCGCGGCGGGCGCCCGCTCCGGAGCCGAAACCAATTGCGATGGGCAGCGTGCCCATCAGGGCGGCCATCGTGGTCATCATGATAGGTCTGAACCGAACCAGCGCCCCCTGGAAGATGGATTCTTCCGGGCTCTCGCCTCGCGTACGCTCGTTCTCCAGCGCAAAGTCAATCATCATGATGGCGTTCTTTTTCACAATGCCGATCAACATGATGAGCCCCACGAACCCATAGAGATCGAGGTCCATCTTGAAGAGCATCAGGCACCAAAGCGCGCCCAAGCCTGCAGCGGGCAGGCCCGAGAGGATCGTAATGGGATGAATGAAGCTTTCGTATAACACTCCGAGCAGGATATAAATCACCACGATCGTGATGATCAGGAGGAATCCCAAACTTCCGATGGACTGCTCAAACTCCTGCGCCGTGCCCTGAAAGCTGGTGGTGATGCCGGCGGGCAAAACCTTCTGCGCAAGTTGTTCGACCTCGTTCACCCCTTGGGAGAGTGAAACTCCAGACTTAAGATCGAAAGAAATCGTTACCGAAGGAAGCTGCCCGGTGTGGTTTACGGCGAGCGGTCCCAGGTTTTCCGTAACTTGGGCGAGCGCGCTCAAGGGCACCAGGCTTCCGTTCGAGGAGCGGACGTATAGTTCCGAAAGGTCCTTGGGACTCGACTGGTATTGCGGCATAAGCTCGGCAATCACCCAATATTCATTCTGGGGCGCGTAAATGGTTGAGACCTGATTGTCACCAAACGCGATGGCCAGCGCCGTCTCGATCTGCTGCGGCGTTACTCCCAATGTCGCCGCTTTGTCACGGTCAATCACCACATTGGCCTGCGGGTTGCTCATCTGCAGGTCGCTGTTCACGTCCAATAGATCGGGAAGCCGGGCCATCTGGCCGGTAAATATCTCGGATTGCCTGTAAAGATCCTCTGTATTGGGGCTCTGCAGGGTGTATTGATATAAACCGCGCGTCAAATGGCCGCCGATCTGGATGGGTGGCGGGTTTTGCAGGAACGTAAGTACGCCGGGAATCTGCGCGAGCTTTGGCCGCAGTTGCGCAATCACCTGGTCGGTGGTGAGCGACCGCTCCGGATGCGGCTTAAGATGCATGAAGACCAAGCCGCCGTTACCGCCGGGACTTGGCCCGCCAACGCCTGAGAAGGACATAATGTTTTCTACGTTTGGATTCGCCTCGCAGATGGCTGCCACGGCTTGTTGGTGTTTTGTCATCGACGTATAGGAGATTCCTTGTTGCGCCAAGGTGAAG
Source organism: Terriglobia bacterium (assembly GCA_050745285.1). GTDB lineage: Bacteria > Acidobacteriota > Terriglobia > UBA7540 > UBA7540 > RH2-MAG17b. The sequence continues at coordinate 8,692 of JBOGJX010000413.1, read as the reverse complement.
CCGATGACGTTGCCGGAATCCTCGCTGGGCAAAAAACCCTTGGGAATAATAATGAAGATGTATGCCGTCACGGCGAGCAGCACAAAAGACGCAAGCAGCGTGATCAGACGGTGGCGAAGAACCGCTTTCAGGCTCCAGTCATAAACACCGCTGCACCAGTTCCACGCCGACTCTCCGGCTTCATAGGCGCGGCCGTGCCGGTCGTGCCCGTGCGCGTGAATAAAGCGGCTGCATAGCATCGGCGTCAGGGTAAGCGAAACAAATCCGGAGACCAGGATTGCCACCATGATGACGACGGCGAATTCGTGCAGCAGGCGGCCGATCATGCCGCTCATGAAAAGTATGGGAATGAAGACGGCGGCAAGCGAGAGAGTCATTGAGAGGATCGTGAAGCTGATTTCTTTTGATCCCTCGAGCGAGGCCTGCCACACGCTCTTGCCCATCTCCACGTGGCGAACAATATTTTCCAACATAACAATGGCGTCATCGACAACAAAACCCACCGAGAGCACCAACGCCATCATGGATAAATTATCAATCGTGTAGCCAAGGAGGTACATCACCGAGAATGTGCCGATGATGGCCATGGGCAAGGCCAGACTTGGAATAACCGTGGCAGAAAGATTGCGCAGGAAGAGAAAGATGACCAGGATGACCAGAGCAACCGCAAGGTAGAGGGTGAACTTCACATCATGGATCGAGGCCTTGATGTCCTGTGCGCGGTCCGTGAGAATGCTCAGATGAATGGAAGGTGGGATTTCCTGCTCGAATTTGGGCAGCAACGCCCGGACCGCGTTCACCACATCAACCGTATTCGTGCCCGGCTGCCGCTGAACGGCTAGCACCATGGCTTCGTGGCCGTTATACCAGTTCGTGACTTTATCTTCCTGAACGCTGTCAATGACTTGGCCAAGCTGGTCCAGGCGTACCGTAGCGCCGTTGCGGTAGGCCACCACCAGCGGGCGGTAAGCGGCAGCGTCCATCAACTGGCCGTTGGCCTGCACGGTAAAGGATTTGTGACTTCCATTAAGATTGCCGATGGGCAGGTTCACGTTGGCGCCGCGGATAGCGGAGGCCACTTCATCGAGTCCGATATCATGCGCCGCAAGCTCTTTGGGATTGAGTTCCGCGCGGACCGCATACTGCCGCGCGCCGTAGACCTGCACCTGCGCTACCCCGCTGATCATGGAAATGCGCTCGGCCATCATCGTCTCAGCGTATTCATCCACTTGATATATGGGGAGCACGTCCGAATAGACGGCCAGGTAAATTACCGGCTGCTCGGCGGGGTTCACCTTCCTGAAAGTGGGAGGACTCGGCATGCCGGTGGGAAGCTGGCGGGTAGCGGCGGTGATCATGGCTTGAACGTCCTGCGCCGCCGCGTCAATGTTGCGGCTCAGGTCAAACTGCAAGGTCACCGAGCTGTTTCCCTGCGAGCTCGTAGACGTCATTGTATTCAGCCCGGCAATCGTCGAAAATTGGCGCTCTAGCGGAGTGGCCACGGCGGAGGCCATGGTCTCCGGGCTCGCGCCGGGCAGCGAGGCGCTCACTTGAATGGTGGGATAGTCCACGTTGGGCAGGTCGCTGACGGGAAGCAGCCGGTAGGCGAAGATGCCGAAGATGACAATGCCAACACTGACCAGCGTGGTCATGATGGGCCGGCGGATAAATAGTTCAGAAATGTTCATAGGGCTTTCCTTGTGCAACACCAGAAGAAAGCTATCAGCCGTCAGCTATCAGCAAAAACTCTGTCATGCTGGGCGCAGCGAAGCAGCGCCCCTACGCCATTTTCGTCCCAGGTGATGCGCCACAGGCGCGTGGGGTCTGCCCTGAAAATTCCGGTCAAGAGGACGGAAGGGCACGGCCGAAGCCCTGCCCTTCCGGAGCCCTTTTCATGCGTCGCGCGGACATGACCGCCCGTTAAAATTCTGCGGTCCTCTCTTGCTGACCGCTGATAGCTGACAGCTTCTCCTCACAGCCCCGTCTTCACCAGAACCTTGGCCCCCGGATAAAGCAGCATCTGGCCGTCGGTCACCACGGTCTCACCCGGTTGCAGCCCTTTCTCGATGACCGTGTTAGCCTTGTAGACGGAGCCTACCGTCACGGGCTGGTAAGCGACCGTATGGTTTGAGCTGACCACGTAAACATATTGCCCCTTCTGGCCCGTTTGCACGGCGGTCGAGGGCGCCACGACGGCGTTAGGCTGCTGGGATAGATTTAGCGTCACATTCACAAATTCTCCCGGCCACAGGCGGCGCCGCGGGTTAGAAAACGTGCCCTTCAGCAAAATAGTCCCGGTGGTTGCGTCCACCGTGTTGTTAATAAAAGTAAGCGTGCCCCATTCCGGCTGACCGGGTTCATGAGGGATAACCGCTTCCACGCGCAGCCGGCCCTTCGCTTGCTCTTCCTTGATCTCCTGCAAGTATTGCTGCGGCGCGGAAAAGTTTACATAAATGGGCTCAATCTGATTGATGATTACCATCGCCACATCATTAACCTTCACCAGGTTGCCCTGGTCCACCTGGAGAGCGCCGGTAAGTCCATCGAGGGGTGAACGGATAGTGCAATAGCCAAGCTGGATCTTGGCGTTATCCACCGCCGCCTGGTCGGCGCGCATTGCGGCCTCGATCTGCGCGGCCGTGGAATGATACTGGTCATACTGGTCCTTCGAGACAATGCCTTGCTTGTAGAGATCCGTATAGCGTTGATTTTGGGCCTGCGCAAACTGCAACTGCGCTTTGTCCTTGGCAAGAGTTGCCTGGGCTTGCGCCAACGCGGCTTCAAACGGAGCCGGGTCGATGGAATAGAGCAATTGGCCCTTTTTGACGTATTGGCCTTGGCGGAAGTAAACACGCTGCACTTGTCCTTGCACCAATGACTTGATGGAGACGGTAGAATAGGCTTGGCCTGCCCCAATCACATTGATCTCGACCGGTACGTTTTCCTGTGTGACAGTGCCTACCATAACCGGCACGGGCGGCCGCGCGACCGGTTTGATGGCGTCTCCCGCAGCGGATTTACTGGAGCAGCCCGGAAGAAAAGCAATGCTCACAAGAGCTAGCATGAGATACAGCCCCTTGGCCCTACCGCACACCGCCAGAAACGGGAACGTTATTCTTTCCTCAATCTTCATGTTCAACTTGTTCATTCCTGACGAAACCTTTCGGGTGGATCATCGGTAGTGGTAGCCACGGCACGGCACGGTTTGTGTGCCGTGGCTACCGCTTCCCCCGCTCGTGATTACGAGCATTATTTTTATTGCCCACTTAGGCCACTCAGCAAGAGTTTTTCCACCGGCTTCTCGGGCCAACATCGCGGAATCGACGGTTTGAAGCCAATTAATGATTGTAATGGACTTCCGCATTTTAAGGGGGAACCGCAGGAAGCTGGCTGGCGGGATGAACCTTTTTCGGCCCGCCTGAAGCGCCAAATCGCCAAACCGCTTATTCCGTTGCTCAATTGTCCCATAAACCGTGGTACGTAATGCATCCCGTGCGGGTTACATCCCTCTGATGATTTCGCCAGTCCGTGGGTTTCATCAGGTGGTAATGATTTTTCCAATAGTCCGGAATTTGGAGTGTTGAATTTGAGATTCCTTTGGATAACGCTGGAGGAGCGGGATAGCGCGATCCGCAACGCAAACCCAAAGACGGTACCGAAACCTACCCCTGAAACTCGCCCCGAATCGGCAAGTCTCAACCGCGAATGGCTTGCTCCCGCAGAAGTTAACACACCCTCATGTTCCTCGCTTGGACTGTCGATGGTTCTTTGCGAGGATCTATGGACAGCTCATTCTCTTTCAGCGGACCGTACACCCCCTTTACTGCTCCCCACCGGGAAGAACCGGCTCAACGGCTGTCCCTACGCCTTTCAGAGATAATGTCGGCGCTGTCGTATGCTCTCGACCTTACCGAGGGCCAGCCGATGGGTCACTCTGTGCGCAGTTGTATTTTAGGGATGCGCATTGCCGCCGAGATTGGCCTCGAAATTGAGACCAAGGGAAACCTGTACTACGCGCTTCTGATGAAGGATGCGGGGTGCAGCAGCAACGCTTCCCGGCTGTATCAACTTTTTGAGAGCGATGAGATTCAGGCGAAACGCGACGTAAAAGTTACGGATTGGACGCGCGTGACGTATGAGTCGCTGCAATTCGCCTTCAGCCACGTCCGCTCGGGGAAGCCGTGGTGCGAGCGCATGGCCGGACTTTTGAAGGTGGCGGCGCACCACGACAGAAATTCCCGGCAGATGGTCCAGATCCGCTGCGAACGCGGGGCCACAATCGCCCGCCGCATCGGCATGACGGAAGACACGGCGCAGGCGATTCTATGCCTGGACGAGCACTGGAATGGCCGAGGGCATCCTGACGGGCTCCAAGGCGGCCAGATCCCGGTGCTAGCGCGTATCATGAGCCTTTGCCAGACGCTCGAAGTATTCTGCGCGCGCCGCGGCCCGGGAGCCGCCATCCAGATGGCGCAAGAACGCAGCGGGCGCTGGTTTGATCCGCAACTGGTACGGGCCGCGGCGGCGCTGGCCAAGCGCGGCGCGTTATGGGGCGGCCTCTACGAGGACGACGTGAAGGAGCGGGCTATTGAGATGGAGCCATTCGGGCGTTTCCTGATTGCTGATGAACCCAGGCTCGACGACATCTGCGAAGCCTTTGCCGAAGTCATCGACGCCAAGTCTCCCTTCACCTATCAGCACTCGACGGGCGTTGCGCGCGCCGCTGTATCCATTGCCCATGGCCTCGATTTCAGCCCGCGCGATGTTACCATGATTCGCCGCGCCGCTTTGCTACACGACATTGGGAAACTCAGTGTGCCGAACTCGATTCTTGAAAAGCCCGGCAAGCCCACCGAAGCCGAGTGGGAAGTGATACGGCGCCACCCCTACTACACGCAGCAGATCCTGCAGAAAATTTCCGGCTTTGAAGAACTCACGTATGTTGCGAGCTCACATCACGAGCGGCTTGATGGCGCCGGCTATTTCCTGGGATTAACGGCGAGCGACCTGACTCTGCCGGCCCGGATTATTTGTGTAGCCGACGTCTTCGACGCGCTGGCCGCGAAGCGACCGTATCGCGATGCGCTGCCACTTGAAACGGTCTACCGCATTATGCGCAAGGACACCCCCCATGCCCTCGATCCGCAGTGCTTCGAGACCCTGGTACGCGCGACGCCCGCCGATGGCCTGCCGGAAACGCTGTGCACCGATCCCGCGCTTCTCTCCGCTGTTGCCTCCGCAGTAAATAGGGTGTTCTAATTGAGATGTGGCCTGCTTTTCCAGCCCGCGAGGAAGCTCCCGCGCCAAAGAACAAAACAGCTACGCAATCCGGCTTGACGCAGATTCTCGTATCAAGAGGGTATGGGCGCGACTCGTCGCGCTCAAAGCCACCGGGCGCGGCAGGCAGCGCCCATACTGCACGGCGAGCGGTGTAGCCGCTTGTTGCGCCGGGACCGCCACTACAGCGCAATAAAGGCCGGGGAAGGAAGATGCCCCAGCGAGGCATGGTAACGATGAGAGAAAATAATCAAAGCTCGGGGTTTCATCGCGGACTCGAAATTGCAGCGATCGTCACGCTGTTAGGGTTTTCTGCAGATTTGGCGTGGCGCGTAACGACCTCCGCTCACGGTCTTACGGCGTGGACGGTGGCCGGGTCTGCGACGGTTCTGGGTTATCTATTGGCTGACCTCATTTCGGGCTTTGTGCACTGGCTCGCAGACCGTTTCGGCACGACCGAGACGCCCCTATTGGGCGCGAACTTCGTGCGGCCATTCAGGGAACATCATGTTGACCCGCTCGCCATCACGCGGCACGGTTTCATCGAGACCAACGGCAACAACTGTGTGGTCTCGCTACCGCTGCTTGTGCTCGCTTCCCTGATGCCCATTTCTCAGGGGAACGCCCTACGCCTGTTCGTCGTGGCACTCGTGCTTTCCACGTCTGTTTTCATTTTCGCCACCAATCAGTTCCACAAGTGGGCGCACATGGAGCAGCCCCCAGCCTTGGCTCGCGCGCTGCAAAGCGCGCACCTCATCCTTTCACCGGACCATCACAACCGCCATCATACCGCGCCGTTCGAGACGTATTACTGTATTACAACGGGATGGCTGAACTGGCCGCTGGAGAAGTTGAGAGCGTTTGAAACGCTCGAGCGGATGCTCCGGCGGCGCCCTATGGAGACCGGCGAATGCGGTGTCCGGGGCATTCAGGTTGCGGCCCGTGTTTCGGAATCCGGAAATTCCAGTCAGCGGCAGTCACGGGACAGGAGTCTATGAATCGCAGCGTCTGGTCCAGTCAATCCCACGAACACGCCGTCGAGCGTTTTTACTCTCACGGAGCCGAGCAGTACGGCGATTTCCATCAGGGTTATCTCAACTTCGGACTCTGGGAGGAAGGCATCAGCCATTACGTCGCGGCGGCAGAAAACCTGGTGCAGCGGCTTGGGGACTGGCTTGGTCTTGGGCCGGGCAGCCGCCTGCTTGACGTGGCCTGCGGCATGGGCACGCAGGACCTGTATCTTCAGCGGCGCTACGGGCCTTTGGAGATTGACGCGCTGGACGTTACGTGGAAACACATTGAGCGCGGTTTGGAGCTCGCGCACGAAGCGCGCTGCGAGTCCGTGGTCCGCTTCCGGCACGGCTCAGCGACTGACCTGCCTTTCTTCGGGGACGAGATGTTCTCGCACGTGCTCTGTGTTGAGGGCATCGTTCACTTCAATACACGGGAAAGGTTTTTCCGCGAAGCCGCGCGCGTGCTAAAACCAGGCGGCGTGATCGCCATCGCGGATTACACGTTGAAGCGCGAGCCGCGCAATGCCCTCGAACGCTTGGTCCTCAGCACGACTTGCAGGCTGTGGAAGATCCCACAAGAAAACCGCGACTCGGGCGAAGCTTACCGGCAGAAGCTGATACGCTCAGGCTTCACCAACGTCACGCTTCAGGAGGTGGGACGCCTTACCTACCCTGGCTATTATTACGAGCAGCGCCGCCCGGAGTGCCGCCGCGAACTCGCCAGGATTCGTGGCTTCGTGGGCGGACGGCTCGGCCAGATCGTAGATGTCGCGGTATTCAGTGCGTATCGGATGGGCCTGGTAGAATACGTTTTGGTCCGCGCTGAGAAGTAGCCTTTCTCCTGGCGGTAACGGTGGCGGGAAGCCGCTAACTCCGAATCCCCGGATCCGAGATGTAGCCGCAGAGTTTTGCTTTTAAAACTCTGCGGCATTTTTTCCGAACCACCGAAAAGCTACATCCCGCGGCGAGGTCGAACCAGCGAAAGGCCGCAGAGTTTTAAAGGCAAAACTCTGCGCTTTGGCGGTTTGGGGCTTGGGCTGGCGACTGTGGGCGGCGCAAACTCGAGTTCGCACGATCTCTGATGAATAAGCAGCCATAAGACCAGCCAGCCGGCTTTCAGCACCTTCAATCATGTAAACTTGAACAATCCGGATTCCAACGTGGACGACGGAACTGGGGGCTTAATCAATGGCTTGGCGCCCGGCGCTTCCATGCGGCAGTTTGATTTCGCGATTCGCTTTCAGTTCTGACCGCCTCTATTGAGCAGGGGCGGCCATTGGGCCGCTCCACACGCGCCGCTACGGTGCAAGGAACGTGGAGAACGATGATCTACTTCACCACCCGGCCGCTCCGGATGCACGAAGTGCATACCAGAAGCGCTCGATGCGCGCCATTCACCAGCACCCGAATCTTCCGCAAATTGGGGTTCCAGCGGCGGTGAGTCACGTTATGGGCGTGACTCACCCGGTTGCCAAAGACGGGGCCTTTACCGCAGATTTCACAAGCGCGAGCCATAAACCTCACCTCTAGAATCCAGTAATTTTCTCATGCCTGCCGCTTCCCTATGCGTTCATTCCCGGTCGGCCCGTTCGCTGAGTGGTCATTGGGCGCAGAACGTCTTAGTCGCGTAAGGCACTGGTATGCAAACTCTAAGTATAACAGAGGGTAAGGAATTCTGAGAAGGGTCCTGAAGCACAGGGAAATGTAGCGCAGAGTTTTGTTGTTAAAACTCCGCGGCTTTTCTTCTATGAATAGAAGAGCAAATACCGCAGAGTTTTAACAACAAAATTCTGCGCTACCTCTTGTTCATGTTATTTGTGCGCAGGCCCTAAGTTTCCTACCTCGGGCTTTGGGAAGCCGTTGCGGAACGCTTCGCCGACGGCTGATAGTCGCCCGCCTCGCGCCGGAACGCGACGTTCAGCCGGTTCCAGCTATTGATGGCAATAATGGCCAGCGTAAGATCGACCAGCTCTTTTTCGCTGAAGTGCGGGCGCACGGATTCATAGACTTCGTCGGGTACATGATCACGGCCCACCTCGGTCACGGCTTCGGCCCAAGCCAGCGCGGCCCGCTCGCGGTCCGTGAAGAACGGCGTGTCACGCCACACGGAAACCGCATATAGGCGCTGCTCGCTTTCGCCGCGGGCGCGCGCGTCTTTTGTATGCATGTCCACGCAGAAAGCGCAGCCGTTGATTTGTGAGGCGCGCAGGTCAATCAGGTCAAGCAGCGCTGGCTCAAGGCCGCTTGTGTAAATGTATTTTTGCACTGCGTACATGGCTTCCCGTGCGCCGGGAGCAACTTTTTCTGGTACAATTCGCATGATTTTTCTTCCTTTCTGCTTCGAAAATTCCGGTTAGGAGAGCGGAAGGGCACGGTTTCAACCGTGCCGCAAGGCGCTTCCC
>JBOGJX010000412.1:0-16193 GCA_050745285.1 Terriglobia bacterium | reverse complement strand
CAAACGAGCTGCTGAAAATACATGGGTTGAGGCGCTCTTTGTAGGGGCACGCCATGGCGTGCCCTTAGGCGCAGCAAGCAACTCCCCCACGCTATTTTCATGCGAAGTGGTGCGCCGTAGGCGCATGGGGTCTGCTCCGAAAATTCCGGTCAAAACAGCGGAAGGGCACGGCCAGCGTTTCCAAGAAAAACGGCCGTGCCGGGAACGCCCTCACCCACCACTTCGTGGTCCCCCCTCTCCCCAAGGAAGAGAGGTCGGGGGGTGAGGAGGCCACGCTCACGGCATGGCTAAAGCCATGCCCTTCCGGATCCATTTTCATGCTTTGTGGGTGTCGCAAAGCGACATGACTGACTGTCATGAAAATAGCCAAACGCCGTGTTGGAAATAAATGGGTTGCGATATTCTCCGTAGGGGCGCTGTCAGGAGGGGCACGGTTAACTGTACCTTTACGGCGCGCCGCGCGGGATAAAAATGTGACGCGCGATTCCCTGCTGGATCAGGAAGGTTCACATTTCCTGGCCATCAGGATCTCCCGATGGAATGCATCGCATCCGATGCAGAGGTTTTGATAGACGCGTCCGCTCGGAAGAACCGTTTTCGATTTCTCCAGGAACTTATCCACGCTCCATCCGCTCAAAATGCCCATCCGCTCCGGGTGGCCCATGGAGATGGCTTCGTAAACCGGATTGCCGGTGAGGCGGTCCAAAATGGCTTCAAGTTTCTCTTCCTGCAGGTTCCCGATGGCAAGTTGCGTTTTCATACAGCAAGGGTAGACGTTTCCGTTGGGTTCGATTGAAACCTCGGATCCGCTATGGCGGTGCTGCAGGAAATTCAGACCGCCGGACCACCCGTTGCAGAAATTATCCGTCAAGCGAGCCGTGGACAACTCGTTGACCTGTGCGCGCCCGCGCGGCCAGATCTTGCCAATCCAGGAATCGGGCGTCGCGCCGAAGAAGCTGAAGTATGGCTGCTGATCGCTGCTCAAGCCCGCGCGGTTGGGAGCGGCGGGAAGCGGCGACATGCCGTGGGCCAAAAACATCGCCGTGAGTTTTTGCCGGAGCGCCTCGCGGGCGGGCTCGTCTTCAAGCCCGGCGTGAAAGGCGTCAATGCCGGAAACGGATACGACGCGCACCCGCAGGTCGAGCAGCTCCCGAAGGATTTTTTGGGTTAGCACGTCGCCCGTGGTTTGCACGACCAGATGGGCGCCGCCCGCGTTCCGATACTTCTGCTCGAACATCTCGAGCGCCGGATAGAGCACAGATTCCCGGACCGGATCGAGCAGAATCTCCCCGCCCGCCAGGATGATCCGGCCCGGCTTTTCGCGGAGATCGTCCTCAATATCGATGTACGTCATGCGCTCCGGAAAGTTTTCAATGATGCGGCGGAAGCTCGAGCGGGACTGCGCAACCACCTCGTTTAGCTCCTCGCCGTAATACGGATGGAAACGGTCCTCGTAGCAGTGTTTGCACTGCCGATGGCAGAGGAACGTCATGACATAGTAAATGGATTCCATAGCATTTTATTTCCCTCGGGGAATTACTCCCGGCACCCACCCATGACCCTGAAATCGTGCCTTTACCGCTGCTCCAGTTTCTGGCGTATATTATAGACCATCATGTTCCTTTGCCTCCGGCTTGGCCGGTGTCGAGGGTTGGCGCCGGCCAGAATCAGCCGATCTCTGCCGAGCAGGTTCAGTCGGCGCTCGGCAGCGACAAGGTGAATGATCTCGCGGCCAAGGCGGGCATCTCCCCGGATCAGGCCAGCGCAGGGTTGGCGCAGATTCTTCCGAAGCTCATCGACAAACTGACCCCGGAGGGCCAAATACCGCAGGCCAGCGGCGGGCTCGGCGCGGCGCGAGTTTCTTGGAAGGCAAGTTCAGGTCGTAATCTGGCGCAGGGCCTGAAGGTCTGCGCCAGCGCCGGTTCCCGTGTCGAAAACGCCCGCTTGAAAACGGTTGACCTTGCGCCGTCATGCCCGGATAATAAGCCGGACTTCTGAATCCCGGAGGCTCCACATGCGAATCGTGCGCTGGCTTTTGATCGTCGCAGCAATCACGGCGGGTCCAGTAGCGCCCGTGGCGTGCGCTATTTCAGTGCATGGCGCGCCAGTTGACACCGGTTACAACGCTGGGTCGGCAGCGGTGATCCGGGCGACGGTCAGCGGCGTAAACGGCGTGAGCCGCTACCAGGTGTTCGCTGGCATCGAGTACGCGGGCTCAAGATCACTCACGAGCGTGGAACTCCATCGGGAGGCAGGGAGCACTCCTAAACTCGTTTACCAGGGTGAGTGGCCCATTGCGCCCGATGCTCCCACTGGGCTTTACACGGTCACGCTGCGTATCCAGGATGCGTCCACTCACAAGGTGGTGGCTTCGGAAAAGACGCCAGGCTTCTTCGTTTACAAAAAGCTGCTGCGGATCACCCGCGTGACGCTCGACAAAGCATTCTACGCGCCGGGCGAGCGCATCCGGTGCGAGGTGGGGATTGAAAACCTGTCCAATCGCCCTCTTACCGGCCTGCGTGTCGAATTTTCCAACGAAAATTACCCGTGGATTTCAACGTTTTCGGGCGCTGAAAACGCAGCCGGAAATATGACGGTGAACCCATCGCTCGGCCTCGTGGTCCTGCGCGAAGAACTGAATATCCCAGCGCACGGTAGCGTGACGCTTCCGATGGAAGCGGCGGGCGTGGCTGCCTTCCTCCAAGGGTCGCAAGTGGCCGTGATGGGCGCGGGCGGCCCGGCGCGGCACGACCAGGTCCCACCGCCTGAAATCGACCGCTACACCATTGCCGTCTGGGACCGCGGGCGCAAGGACCTCCTCGATATGCAATTTTCCTCACAGGTTATTGTGCGCGAGCCTGACCGCGTGTTGCCCAAGCCATATAGCCGCAACTATACGCACCCCTATAATGACGAGATTGATTTCACCAAATACCGGCAGTTCTACCCCCCCAGCTACATCTCGCCCGTCATCTCGCTCGATCATTCGCGCACGTTTTACCGGCCTGGAGACGATGTTGTGATTCAGGCGAAGGTCAACCATGGGCAGGGGTTGCCCGTTCCCACATCGCTGCGTGTGGCGATCACGGATCAACGGGGCAGGCGGGTTTTCTCGCGGCTTTCTCCGCTCAGCCGGGATCAGCGAATCGCAATGGCTGTGATCCACTGGAAGTCGCCAGAGCTATTGCCTCCCGGCGTGTATGACGTGAACGTCACGGGCCAGGACGCCAGCGGGGAGGCCGTTGCGCCAGCCCGCACTGAGATTGCGTTTAATAAGCTCCCATCGTCTTTGATGGTCTTCTGCCCACACGAGGACGACGAACATCCGTGGGCGGGTCTCATGCAGGCCATGGTGGAGGCGGGGCTTCCAGTACACGTGGTATTTTACACCGGCGGGGACGTGGGCGAATGCGAGCGCTACTTTGACGGCCACCCGTGCGACCCCGTCCGGGCGCGCGAATTTGGCGCCGTGCGCATGGAAGAATCCGTTGAGGCCCTCAAACACATCAGCATCCGGCGCGATCAGATAAGCTTCCTTGGCCTGCCCGACGGCGGGTCCGGCGAAATATGGTTCCGGCACATTCATGACACAAACCCGTTCTTAGACATTTATTTGGCCGTTGATCATGCGCCGTATGCGCACATGTACGAGCCGAACCTGGCTTACGCGCGCGATTCCGTCATCGCGGCCGTCAAGCGGCTTATCACCACGTATCATCCCACCATGATCGCCGTGCCCCACCCTGACGAACGCCACGTGGACCATCGCACCGCGAACTGGTTCACCATCAAAGCCTGCCAGGAGCTTTTGCGCAGCCATGAACTTGATCCGGGCGCCGTGGTGCTGGCCGACCGCGCTTACGGCTCCGGGGGCTACAAGCCGGCCCCATACCATTATGCGAAGTACGTCTTCTACCTGAGCGGCGAGGCCGCCATGCTCAAGCAGGAGATGGGTTGGATTTATCAGTCACAGGATGGCAATCTCGCCGAAGGCGCAAAGAAGACGTTTGAAGAGCTGCCGCGCCAGGGATTGCATTACCGCATCCTGGACTGGCAGCAACATGAGGGTTGGAACGAATGAAGCCCGGCGTTGGAAGGACGTAGCGCAGAGTTTTGCTTCTAAAACTCTGCGGCTTTTATCGAATCCATCGGAAAAGCTGATGTGCAATGGTGTAATAGCTTTTGTAAGGGTACTTCACAAAGGCCTTGACAAACGTGCGCTGTTGTTATAGAACGGAACCGTTTCCACAGATTGGGCAAGATGGGTGTCCCAGGTTAGAGATCCAAACCAGTGGTGAGCGATTGCAGGCGCCGGCACAATCTCCCCGGCCAAGTCTCAGATGGCTCGGCCTAATGCCAACTGACTGAGGCCATGAAATCGCGCCAAAACATTTGTCAGCAGAGGAGGGTGAAATGGGTGGAACCGATTCCAAATTTACACAGAGCTTTTCCGCTTTGATTCGACACGGGCTTTGGGCCGTCGCCCTTTTGACGATGGTTTTGACGGTGACAAGGCCGGGAGTTGCGCAGGTCCTGTACGGCTCGCTCGTCGGCAACGTGAAAGACCCGTCGGGAGCGGCGGTTCCCGGAGCGAAGATCACCGCAATCCAGAGCCAGACGCAACTAACCCGGTCAGCCACCAGCGATCAGAGTGGCGGGTATACAATTTCAACGCTGTCGGCAGGGACTTATCAGATCAAGATTTCGGCGCCCGGCTTCAAGACTTTCGTCAAGACCGGCGTGCCCATCATCATTAACAGCGTGGCGCGCGTGGATGCCAGCCTGCAGCTCGGCGCAGTGACCCAGACCGTGCAAGTCAGCAGCGGGGCGCAGTTACTCCAGACCGAGCGTGCGGACGTTCACTCCGATTTGACGGCGACCACACTCGAAAACGTGCCGCTCCCGCCGGGAAACAATTTCGAGAGCCTGTTCCGCACCATTCCGGGCGTAAATCCGCCCACCACCGCCCACTCAATCCCTACCAACCCTTCGCGGGCCCTCGACTTCAGCGTCAACGGGACGAGTGACTATGGGAATGACGTTCGGATTGATGGCGTCAGTCAATTTAACATCTGGGTTCCCGAGAACGCAGCCTATATTCCATCCTCGGACGCGATTCAGGTCGTCAACGTCGTGACGGGCAACTTCAATCCCGAGCAGGGACTGGCCGGCGGTTCTACGATCAACGTACAAATCAAGAGCGGGACCAACCAACTGCACGGCGATGCTTATGAGTACCACTACGATAACGCGCTTGAAGCGCGCAACTTTTTCGATCCCAACAACGGGATTACACGGGTTCCGAAGGATATTTTCAACCAATTTGGCGCCAGCGTCGGCGGCCCGATTAAGAAGGACAAACTTTTCTATTTTGCCAACGTGGAGTTCACTCGCCAGCGCCAGTTCGCCACGAACGTGGCCACGGTCCCAACCCTAGCCATGATGGCGGGCGATCTTCGGGGCTCGGACCCAGCCAATGGCCTCAAGGCCAACGCGGATACGATTTACGACCCCGCGACGGGCAAGAGCGACGGCACCGGGCGGACGCAGATCTACGCCACCAATAACCCAACCGACACAGCCCATTACAACGCGCTCTGCCAGAGCTCGAGGTGCCTCAACGTGATTCCCACCAGCCGAATCAGCCCCGTGGCCCAAAAGCTCGTCGCGCTTCTGCAAAAGGCGCCAGGGCGGTTTCTCTCCAGCGCCAGCTCATCGGCACCGAGCGACAACTACCTTGCAGCCACTGACTTTGCCTTCAACCGCACCACCACGGACGAAAAGATTGATTGGAATGCGACAAAGAAGTTCACCATGTTTGGCCATTTCGGTTTTCTGGTTTACAACGATCTTGACCCCCAGGAGTTTGGCGCGGTCGGCGGCGAGCCGATCAGCGGCTACGGGGGCAACGAGGGAAGGGGCAACGGGCACACCACCACCTACAGCATAACTGCCAACTACGTGATCAGCCCTACTTTCCTGGTCGATGGGAATTTTGGAGTCACGCGGATGGTAACAGACTCGCGGCAACTCGACCTCAATAAGAATGAAGGACTCGATGTCCTTGGTATTCCCGGAACCAACGGCACGCGCACGTTTGAAGGAAGCTGGCCACGATTTGGTATCAGCAACTTCTCGGATCTGGGGACGCACAATTCCTACATGCCCTACCTCCGCGATGACCCACAGATTTATTGGAGCGGCAACGCCACGAAAATCCACGGCAGCCACACGGTTCGTTTTGGAGGCAGCGTGTTTATCCTCCACCTGAATCATCAGCAGCCGGAATGGAATGCGGGGGGATCGACCGAACCGGGAGCAGGCGGGTTTCAATTCGGCTCCGGCCCGACGCAGCTCAAGCAATCGAACGGCAAAGGGACCAGCACGAACGCTTACAACGATTATGCCAGCTTCCTGCTGGGCCTGGACACCGCCTACGGCAAAAACATTCTGGTGCCCAATTATTTTCATACCAAAACCCACCAGTACAGTCTTTACGTGGGCGATCAATGGCAGACCACGCCCAAGCTGACCACCACCCTGGGCGTGCGCTGGGAGTATTACCCGATGCCCACCCGCGACGGCAAGCGGGGTCTCGAGCGCTATGACTTCGCCAAAAACGAAATGATGCTCTGCGGTGTGGGTTCTATTCCGACCGATTGCGGCGTCTCGATCAGCAAGACACAGTTCGCCCCGCGTCTCGGCGTGGCCTACCGGTTGACCAATACGTTTGTGATTCGCGCCGGATATGGCATCACCAACGAGCCTTACAACCTGGCCGATGACTTGCGGACTAACTATCCCGTATTGATCCCGCTGTACGTGAGCGCCGAGTCCTACCTGGCCTCGGGTGTGCTGGACAGCGCGAGCTTGCGGAACGCGCCGGTGGGCACGACACTGCCAATCGGCATTCCCCTCCCCACGATTCCGAACCTTTCGAGCGGCGAAGTTCCCATCGATCCCAATGTCGGCCTGGCGACGACGGGAAGCAGCGTGCAGCGCGGATACATTCAGTCCTGGAACCTCACCCTTGAAAAGGAACTTGGGAAAGGCTGGGTGGCGCAAGCAGGCTACGTGGCTACGCGGTCCATCCGCCAGCTTGGTTTCCTGAACTTGAACGCCGAAAGCCCGATTGCCCCGGCAGGGTGCGTCCCGGGCAGTTCAAAGGCGGAGTGCGGCGGCAATGCCAGCCGGCCGTTCTACACTGCCGCTTATGATCACCGAAAGGCCACAACGTCTCTAATCACTCCGATCGCCAATAACCTTTACGACGCGCTTCAGACCAAGCTCACGCACCGCTTCGCGGGCAGCTATCAGGTCGAGCTTGCTTACACGTGGTCGAAGACCCTTGGGATGGCCGGTGTCAGCAACGAGAAGGGCAACCCCTACATCGCGACGCCCGCGTTCGCCTTCTTGAACAGGGGGCTGGCCCCCAACGATCGTCCACAGAACTTTGAGGCGCTCTTTATTGCCCGGCCGCCGTTCGGCGCGAATAGGCGGTGGGCCAATACGGGAATCGCGTCCAAGGTCCTGGGCGGCTGGCAGTTAAGCGGAATCTTTACTGCGGTATCGGGGAGCGTGTTCCAATTGCACGCGGGTGGACCCTCGTCGAGTAACCTGAATGCGACGTCGGGTAACACTCAACGCCCCGACCTCGTGAATCCGTCGATTGCCATTTCGAACGACGTCGGTCCGGGCACCACATGGTTCGACACTACGGCGTTCGCGCCGGTGAACGACCTGAACCGTTTTGGCACGTCGCCGTTCTACCTACTGCACGGGCCAAGTCTTTACAACGCGGACCTTGCGCTGGCCCGCAACTTTAGGCTCTCGGAGCGGTTTAGCTTACAGTTCCGGGCGCAAGCGATCAACTTTACAAACACGCCGCACTTCAGCAACCCCAATGGCGACCTCAACAGCAGTAGTTTCGGACGAGTCAACGGGCTAGCGAACACAGGGCGAGATGGAGGGGTTGACGCGCGCCAGTTCGAGTTCAGCGCCCGTGTGAGTTTCTAACGGCCAACAGCGGCAACCATAGCTCCAGGGGACCACCTCAGTTCCCGGTCCCCTTCCCCCCGTCGAGAGGTAGCCACGGCACGGTGTTTGTGCCGTGGGCTGCTGAATTGACAAAAGAAAAGCCCACGGCACGCAAATCGTGCCGTGGCTACCATCTCCCAGGATTCCCGGCCCTCTCCCGCCGCGGTGGGAGGGAGAGGGGGACCGCGGGGGAAGCAGTGCTTCCCGTCGCGGTGGGTGAGGGCTTTCGTGGCACGGCTAAAGCCGTGTCCTGATGCCGCCACTGCCGCAGTTGTCACCCCGATCGGGAACCAAACATGAAATCGCAAACACTGCTGTTGGCCGCAGTCTTGTTGGCTGCGCCACTACTGAGGGCTCAGGCGATTCCTGAGGATATTGAACCCATATTAGAGCAGCCGCTTCAATCACCGCAGGTCGTAACTTTCCAATTGCAGCAATTTTTGATGAAGAAGGTTCCTAAACTTCCTGACCCTCAAACCGCCGGGCAATGGACTGCCGAGGCGCAGCGCATACGCCGCCACCTGTTGCAAGATGTCATCTTTCATGGATGGCCGCCGCAATGGGTCAATTCGCCGCCGCGATTCGAGGACCTGGGCACGGTGTCCACGGGAAAGGGATACCAGTTGCACAAGCTCCGGTATGAAATCGTGCCCGGATTTTATTCCACGGCCCTGTTGTACGAGCCTGACCCACTAAAAGGCCGCGTGCCGGCCGTGCTGGACGTTATGGGGCACTTTCCCGAGCAGGGCAACAAAATCGAATTTGAGCAGAAGTTGTGCATCAATCAAGCGCTGAAAGGAATGATTGCGCTCAACCCCGAATGGATCGGCATGGGTGAGCTTCATGAGAAGGGGAATGAACATTGGTTCGCCGCGCATCTTGACCTGGTGGGGATGAACGGTGTGGGGCTTTTTTATCTGGCAATGCGCAGGGGGCTTGATTATCTCTCGCAGGATGCCAACGTTGATTCCAGCCGCATTGGCATGACCGGATTATCCGGGGGGGGATGGCAAACCATCACCTTAAGCAGCCTTGACCCGCGGGTTGACGTGTCCATTCCCGTCGCCGGTTACACCACGCTGCCAGGAAGGTTTGAGCGCCTGCCTGGAGAGCCGGGAGACCTCGAGCAGAACGCCAGTGATTTCCTGATGGGTCAAGGCTATGCCACGCTTACGGCAATGCGCGCGCCGCGCCCCACGCTGCTGATCTTTAACGCGGAGGACAACTGCTGCTTCCGCGCTCCCTTGGTCAAGCCCTATGTGTTTGACCCGATCCAGCGTTTTTTTAAACTGTACGGAAGAGAAAATCAATTCCAGTTCTATCAGAACACCAGCATTTCCGCCCATAACTACGGTTTGGATAACCGCCAGCGAGCATACGGCTTCTTGGTAAAGAATTTTCATCTTCAGGCGGGCGGCGCTGAAATTCCCACTGGGCAGGACCTTAAGACCTACCGCGAACTCACGGTGGGAATCCCGAAGGGTAATCTCACGATCCTTGGCTTGGCGCGCAAAATGGCTGCCGGGTTAAGCCGGCAGCCTGTGCCCTCAGACCCTGCAGCCAGGGCCGAATGGTCCACCATGGAAAGAACCAAACTCCGCAGCGTCGTCCGGTATCACCCGGTAACGGTTGCTCATGCCTGGGAGGAACACAATACCGATCACAACCAGGTGGAATCCCTTTCTTACCGTTTTGAGATGGACAACGCACTCGGGGCAACAGGGGTCTGGTTGAAACAGACCACCGCGGAGGCCCATGCACCGCTGACCATTGTGCTGAATGACAGGGGGAAGAAGACTGCGGCGGTAGAGCAATGGGACCGCTCTCCCGAAATTGCCGCCCGCATGGAGCGTGGTGAGCAGATCCTGGCGGCTGATCTGCTTTTTATGGGTGACGATGCGCCAACGGCTCCGGCATATTTTTTCACGGAAATGCTTGCCGCAACCGGTGAACGCCCTCTCGGGATGGAGGCCGCGCAATTGATCGCGCTCGCGGCGTGGGCACAGGGCAAATGGGCGCCGTCCAGCATCCGCTTGGAAACCAAAGGCATTCGCAGTCAAGTGATTTCGCTGGTTGCCGCCTCTCTCAAGCCACACCTATTTTCCGAAATCGAAAACGATGGCGGAATGAGCAGCCTCAGTTACCTTCTGGAGAAGCCGGTCACTTATGAAGCCGCGCCTGACCTCTTCTGCCTCGACCTATACAAGGATTTCGATATTGACCAGTTGGAAGTTCAGGCGAGCCCCTCGCGGGTCATCGAGCGCGGCCCGGTCGCGTTGTCATCGGGAGGACAGTGAATCGTACGGACAACAAATCGGGATCTTGTGGCAGCCGGTCATGTCGCTTGGCGACGCCCACAAAGCATGAAAACACAGCCGGAAGGGCATGGCTTTAGCCGTGCCGCTACGAAACGGCTATTGACTCTCTCGCGCTGCGGCGATTGGCGGGCCGCCCATCGCCGCAGCGGGAGAGAACGAGAATGGGGAGCGCCTTACGGCACGGTTAAAACCGTGCCCTTCTGTCCTCGTGACGGAAATTTTCATGGCAGCGAAGAATCTGCTTTTGTGTTTAATCAACGTCTTGCGAGACTCTTCGTCGGTCGCCGCGGCGACTTTTATCCGTGCCGTAACCCCCCTCACCCACCGCTTCGCGGTTTCCCCTCTCCCAAAGGGAGAGGGTTGGCATCCTTACTTTTTCCTGCCCTCTCCCATGGGGAGAGGGCGGCGAGCGGGGAAGCAGTGCTTCCCGTCGCGAGCCGGGTGAGGGGTGTTGGCCGGAATTTTCAGAGCAGTGACGCGCATGGGTGAGAGATGAATTGCGCGAACAAAATGGGGCGTGGAAAGGGCATCCGATGACTGACATCATAGAAAAGATCGACCTAAAAAAGCGCCATGCTCTCCAGACAATGCTTGGAATCGGGGCGGGGCTGGCGGCAGCGCCAGGGGATCTTTTACCGCAAACAACCGCCCCTGCACATCACAGACCGCACTCTATTCCGAACGTGAGTCCACCGGATCTTTCTCACGCCGGGGCGCTTCATGCGGCGACGATCTCGGGCGTGTATGACGTGAGGGCCTTTGGAGCGACAGGCGACGGCAAGACTCTCGATACCCTGGCTGTCAATAAGGCGATTAACGCGGCAGCGGCCTCGGGCGGCGGTACCGTACGCTTTCCGTCGGGAACGTACCTCTGCTACTCAATCCATCTCAAGAGTGAAGTCGCATTGTTTCTCGACCAGGGCGCTACGATTTTGGCAGCCGAGCCGGAGGAAGGGGGCAAGGGGTATGATCCGCCCGAGCGTGGCCCGGAACCTCAGTATCAGGATTTTGGCCACAGTCATTGGCATAACGCCCTGATCTGGGGCGTGGGCATTGAGAACGTGTCGATTGTCGGGCCGGGGCTGATCTGGGGCAAAGGCTTGAGGAGATCGGTGGGCCGCAATCCGAACCCGGCGGGCATTGGCGACAAGGCGATCAGTCTGAAGAACTGCCATAACGTGACGCTCCGCGATTTCTCAATCCTGCAAGGCGGCCACTTTGGGATTCTCGCCACCGGGGTAGACAACTTCACCATCGACAATCTCAAGATTGACACGAATCGCGATGGCATGGACATCGACTGCTGCCACAACGTTCGAGTGTCGAATTGCACGGTAAACTCGCCGTGGGACGACGGAATCTGCCCGAAGAGTTCCTATGCGCTCGGCTACGCGCGGGCGACGAAGAATCTCACCATCACCAACTGTTTCGTCACGGGGGATTTTGAGCTGGGCACTCTGCTCGACGGCACGTTCAAGCGTTTTGCTCCTGATTTCCGCGTTCCCCGGACGGGGCGGATCAAATGCGGCACCGAGTCGAACGGCGGCTTTCAGAACATCACGATCTCGAATTGTGTTTTCGATACCTGCGGCGGCTTAGCGCTGGAGACGGTGGATGGCGCGCTGCTCGAAGACATCTCAATCAGTAATATCACGATGCGAGACATCTCAAATCTCCCCATCTTCATGCGGTTGGGGCGCCGGATGCGCGGGCCCGAAGGCGCTGCGGTGGGCAAGCTGCGGCGCGTGAATATCAGCAACGTTGTAGTCTCAAACACCAGGGGCCGTTATGCGTCGATCATCAGCGGCATTCCCGGCAACGAAATTGAAGATGTGAAGCTGAGCAACATCTATATCCTCAGCCAAGGCGGCGGCACAAAGGAGAACGCGGCGGTCGCACCGCCGGAAAAGGAAGCCGGCTATCCCGAGCCGTCCATGTTTGGGACCATGCCGGCCTACGGTTTTTACATTCGCCACGTGAAGGGTCTCGAGATGAGCAACGTCGAGGTGCAATGCGCCAAGGCAGACCTTCGGCCGGCGTTCGTCCTTGACAGCGTCCAAGGGGCGGATTTCATCCACGTGAAGGCGCAGCATGGCCCTGGTGTTCCGGACTTCTCGCTGGCGAACGCCCGGGACGTCAACGTCTACCTGAGCAGGCCCATCCCTGAGACGCACCTTGAAAGCGTGGAAAAGAAGACGCTTTAGGGGGGGACCGGTCCTTGTAGCGCAACGTTCACAGTTTAACGCTGCGGCCTTTGTCGTCACCCCCGCGAAAGCGGGGGTCCATTGCTTTGGATTCCCGCTTTCGCTGGAACGACGGCGATCGGTATGGCAGACGCCGGGGGGCGCACACCCAGGGCCAGCTTATCATTCTGAGGGGCCGTAGGCGACGAAGGATCTGGTGTGTCCCTGAGAGAATTAAAAAAAACAGATTCTTCGCGGAGTTTACCGTGAGCCTCTTCGCTTCGCTCAGAGCGATTCGAAGAGGAGCGAATCGGCTCAGAATGACAGAGGCGGAGCGTTTCTCAACAAACTGTTAACATTCCAAGGTTAAGTTCGATAGCGGCGTGTCAGGGCACGGCTTTAGCCGTGCCAAACCAGGATCTAAAAGATCGACGGCTTTAGCCGCTGAGGGCATCAGGGGCTAAAGCCCCAGGGATCAAGGGAAGACGCACCGCGCGGCATGGCTAAAGCCATGCCCTGACACAGCGGTAACACGACTTAACCCAGTATCGGTAGTGGGTAGCCACGGTCAGCGTTTTTCTGACCGTGGGCTTTTCTTGCGGGGACAAAGGTCCACGGTCAATCACAGAACGATTGACCGTGGCTACCGACTTTGCGTTGCAGTACCCAAGGGTGCGATCGGAAATTCTTATCGAACCCTAGCGGGAATTTCGTAAGACGCTGATGGTAAATCGCCTAAGCCCAGCGTGCTCTGTGGCCTGAGGGGATTATTCCGTATATACCACCCGGTCAAGGCAGCCTGGGGAGGGGCGGAAGGCTGCGCTGAAACGAGCCAAAAATAAAGCTATTGGCGCGGTCTGTCCGGTACAGACAGCTCAAGTCCTGACATGATAGGCCACTTAACGAGGCTATAACTTAAATGGAAACCCTAGATGAAACAAATCGTCAACCTCTGCAAAACGCGAGCCAACCTCTGCGCCTGTTAATTGTTGATGATTCCAAGAGCGACGCCGGCCTGTTGCTGCGCGCTCTTCGTGCTGAAGGCTTCGAAGCCGCCTATCAAGTGGTGGATAGTGCGGCGGCCATGCGCGCCGCATTGAAACGGCAGGAGTGGGATGTGATCACGTCGGACCACGCCATGCCGCAATTCAGCGGCCCAGATGCTCTGGCGCCGGCCCTGGAACTGCGTCCCAACGTGCCTTTCATCATTGTGTCCGGCGAAATTGATCTCAATCTGGCCGTTTCGCTCATAAAAGGGGGCGCACAGGACTACGTTCAGAAAGCGGAGTTGGCCAGGCTGGTTCCCGTAATCGAGCGGGTATTGCACGATGGTGAGCTCCGCCGCAAGCAGCAGTCGGTGGAGCGAGCGCTGCAAGTTTCGGAGACTCGTTACCGGCGGCTCTTTGAAACGGCCCAGGACGGGATATTGATTGTGGATGCAGACACCGGGCAGATCGACGACGTTAATCCATTCTTGATGGACCTAGTGGGCTTTTCTCGAAAAGAATATTTGGGGAAGAAGCTGTGGGAAATCGGGGCTTTCAAAGATAGTGAGGCGTCTAAGGCCGCTTTCTTTGAACTGCAGGCCAAAGGCTATATCCGTTATGAGAATATTCCCCTTCACACCTGCGCGGGAAACAGCGTTGACGTAGAGTTTGTAAGCAACGTTTATGTTGTTGACCACAAGAGAGTGATCCAATGCAACATCCGCACATCACCGCACGCAGACAAGCCGAAGCGGAAGCCCGCAAACTCAATGCCGAACTGGAGCAGCGGGTGCACGCGCGCACGGCCCAAGTCGAGGCGCTCAACAATGAGTTGGGGACGTTCAACTATTCCGTTTCCCACGATTTGCGAGCCCCCCTGCGCCGGATTGCCGGCTTGGTAAAAGCCTTGGAAGAAGATTGTGCCGGCAAGCTGGACTCCGAAAGGAGGCAGTTGATCCAGAACATTCTAGCTTCCACGCAACACATGACCAGTCTGATCGAAGCTCTCCTGAAGCTGGCTTCCTTCTCGAGTCGCGAACTCCAGTGGAGGCCAACGAACCTGAGTTCTATGGTGCGTGTAATCTCAGCCGAACTGCAGCAAGGCGATCCCGGCCGCCATGTGGAATTTGTCATCGCCGAAGACGTCACGGCGGCCGGTGATGCCGGCCTGCTACGCGCCGTCTTGGAAAACCTGCTGGGAATGCTTGGAAGTTCACCAGCCACCGCGATTCAGCCCGCATTGAATTTGGGGTTGCACCGCAAACCGGTAAGCCGACGGCCTATTTTGTGCGGGACAACGGGGCTGGATTCGATATGAAATACGCCGATCGGCTTTTTGGCGCCTTCCAACGGCTCCACGCTGAAAGCGAGTTCCCAGGAACGGGAATCGGATTGGCATCGGTGCAGCGAATTATCCACCGGCACGGAGGGCGTATCTGGGCTGAAAGCGCGGTGGGCCAAGGGGCAACATTTTACTTTGTCTTGGAACCAGTCCCCGAGGACCGTGCATCGCCGGCAGGTTCACTTGCAGCATAAGATGAGTATTACTATGTTAAGTTCGTTCCAGGCGCGTCAGGGCGCGGCGCCAAGGTCCGCGCTACTTGCTTGGGACCGCTCCTGGCCGCCTTAGAGCGTCCGTAAAGGGCATTTTGAAACCACAGACCGAAGCGCATGCATACACGGCAATGTATGCGCCACCCGCGAAGAGATGGAGAACGTCTACCCGCTGCGGGTGCCGCTGCGGATCGAAATAGGCATGGGCGCAAACTGGGGGACGCAAAGTGACGGCCTTGCTAGACGAGATGTGATACGCTGCCGGGAAGCCCTAGAAGCTGTGAAAAAATTGAAAAACCTCTTGACTAGCTATAGAGCTATGATATGCTGGTCTCCGGCCGGACTTCCGGTGGGGAGACAAGCATGGGTTACCAGTCCACGGTCCAGGTGATTCAACGGGGTGGCAAGAACCGTCAGTACTACCTGATCTGCCCAGCCCCCTTAGCGCAAGCTTTGGAGATCGAAAAGGGCGAAATCGTGGAATGGGTGGTGGAGGATAAACATACCTTAATTCTGAAGCGCGCTCCCCGGCGTCCGGCGGCAACCCCAACCCGGAGGAGGTCGCATGGCGAGTGAAGTCGAGAGCCGCCAGCAAGCCATGTGGGCGGACATGGAACCGGAGGCACGGGCTTCGAGTTCCGCCCCGTCCCAACCCCAAGCGAAGGGCGAGCCCCGTCTCGAACGAGTGAACCGTCAGCAGATGGTGTGGCGGGCGGTGGACGTGGAGCGGTTGATCGGGGAGGATCACCCGGCGCGAGCCATTTGGGAATTGGTAGGGCGACTGAACTTGAGTTTTTTCCGCCAAGCTATCGGCGCGGTCGAAGGGGTGGCCGGGCGTCCGGCGCTGGACCCGCAGTGGTTGATCAGCTTGTGGATTTATGCCTATCGCGAGGGGGTGAGTTCGGCGCGCGAGATCGCGCGTGCAGCTTTCGACCGATGCCGCGCAGAGGATCGTGGTGGCCGTCGGAGTCAGCCAATCGGGCAGTGATTACGGCCAGTTGACGCCGGCCGTGGAGAAGGTCGGGGAAAACATGGGGCGGCTGCCCGAGCAAATGGTGGTTGACGGCGGCTTCACCCGTCGCGAAAGCATTCTCGCCATGGAGCAGAAAGGGGTG
>JBOGJX010000411.1:0-7886 GCA_050745285.1 Terriglobia bacterium | reverse complement strand
ATCATCGGCAAGGGCACCACGACCATCGTCGAGGGCTTGGGCAAAAGCGCGGACATCGAGGGTCGCGTAAAGCAGCTTCGCACCCAGATCGAGGAGACCGCGTCCGATTACGACCGCGAGAAACTCCAGGAGCGCTTGGCGAAGCTGGTGGGCGGTGTTGCCCGGATCCAGGTAGGCGCGGCAACCGAGACCGAGATGAAGGAGAAGAAGGCTCGGGTGGCGGACGCCGTATGCGCCATCAAGATGGCAGTCGAGCAGGGCATCGTGCCAGGCGGCGGTGTAGCCCTGGTGCGTTGCCTCCCGGCGCTGGACCATCTCAAGGCCGAGGGCGGCGAGCAACTCGGCATCAACATCGTGAAGCGGTCCCTTAAAGAGCCGCTGCGCGTGATCGCCCAGAACGCCGGTCATGAGGGCGCGGTGGTGGTGGAGAAGGTCCGCAGCAACGCCAACTCACACTTCGGCTTCAACGCGCTGACGGAGACCTTCGGCAACATGGTTGAGGAGGGCATTATTGACCCCACCAAGGTCGTACGCGCTGCGCTCCAAAACGCGGCTGCGATCGCTTCGCTGCTCCTGACGACTGAGGCACCAGTGAGCGACATTCGGGAGGAGAGCAGTCCCTTGATAATGCCCGCCTCTTCTCCACGGCCTGCGATGGCAGCTCCTCAGCACGTGCGTCTCGAGACAATCTCGAAGAGTAGCATTGAGGATGAGCCGTCCGTGGGTGTTGGGCCGCGACGTTATGCCAACGTTTGTTTCACTAAGGACCGGGATCGCATCGTGGTCCCTAAGACCGTCTCCTTGCGAGCCGGCGCACATTACGATCTCAGGCTAAATATCGGTCCCTGGCTGCTGGAGAGCGCAGTTGAGGATAGCAACCAGCACCCATTTCCGGCAGAACTTCTTCCCCAAGATTCCGGAGGGAATTGGATCGAGGTTGTTGCGGTCAGTGATGAGTTCTGGATTCCCCGTAACCGCCACGCCATGTTTCTGCCCAAGTTCGGCCCAAGTTGGGTTTGTTCTTGCACGCCGGGCGGAGACCACCAATGCAGTGAAAACGCCCGCGAGTCGCACCTCTTCATCCGTTTGTTCTCACCACGGGCTCCTCAAGGTGTGGAAATCCGGCATGGCGGGCGGAGGCGCCACGCAACCGCAGAATTTAAGCCGTTTTTGGCGAGCCTGAGGATCGGCATCTACTACCGGAATAACCTGGTCCAGTCCCAGCTCCTAAGGGCCGAAATCACGCATACCGGGCAGCCTGGCGCAGGCTATAGTTCGAAGATCGACTACACTCTGGCTGCCGCCTTGAACGACGTAGGCTTTCTGCCTCCTCGCACGCTTAACATCTTGACCAACAAAAACGCCGACGGCAGCCACAAGCTCGTCATCAACGGCCAACTGGATGAAGCCATCACGTTCAACCTGAGCGACGGCCAGATGGGCGACGCGATCGGCATGACACGCGAGGCGATGCGGGCTATCCACATCGAGGGCAAGCCACCCAAGCTCAGGAACCGGTACGACGGCCGTAACGCAAAGCCCAAAGGTGACTTCATTGCGGACCTCGATCAACTGGCCCTTCTCGGCTGGCGTCTGTTTACCGTACTCCTGCAGGACAAGCCAGGCCAGCGCCGCAAGCTAGCCCGGGAGCTACTGCGAGATCCGGCTGCGATTCAGGTGGCGCGGGTTGGAGGGAGCAATTTTGTGTTCCCATGGGCATTCGTTTACGACATTAGCCTGGAGTCGGATCGCAAGACTCATGTGCCGTGCAGGCTCTTGCAGGAATGGAACGGCGCTGAACCCCTCATAAATGAATCCAACCGGCGTTGTCCGTTCGAAGCAGAACACGCGGGGAACACTCTCTGTCCCTTCGGTTTTTGGGGATTTAGGCACATCATCGAGTTGCCTCCGTCCGTGCCCCCGGAGCGTTCTTTGACTTTGAAGATCCCAATCAGCCACGCACGGCCCGAGATTGTGATCGGTCTGAGCCTTGATTTGGATAAACGTTTTACGGACGCCCATCTGAAGGTCATGCAAGAACAGCTTACGAAGCTAGCCGTCATAAGAAGAGAATCTCGCGACACGATCCGCGATGCCCTCGGCGAGTCTAAACTCGAGCTTGTATACTTCTATTGCCATGCTCGCCGCGAGCAGCTTTCCGGCGCCCATGGAACTATTCCTTATCTGCAGGTGGGGAAGCAAGAAGGGATCTGCCCTTCAGACATCATCGCCTGGGACGACCGATGGAGCAAACTCCCGAAGCATTGGGAAGTGACCTCACCGCTGGTCTTCATCAACGGATGCCACACGGCCGAGCTGACTCCTGAGCTGCTTGTGAACTTCGTCGACGCCTTTGCGGGAGTGTATGCGGCCGGTGTCATCGGCACCGAAGTGATGATTCACCAGCAGGTGGCCAACGAGGCCGCGGAACAGTTCTTTGACCGGTTCCTGAGCAACAAGAACGTCGGCCAGGCCATAAGCGAAGTGCGGTTGCATTTCCTGAGCAAGGGCAATCTGATGGGATTGGCTTATACGCCCTATTGTTCGGCTAACCTGGAGCTTTCGGCCTGATGGGGAGGGTCTATCCGCCGCGAATGGGATGATCTCTTTGGAGCGAAGATATTATAATGCCGGCTCGCTCGGCAAGTTCCTGCTAAAGGAGGTTCAGCATGTTCCAAGTCGACGTTGGCACACTGTGTTTTGGTTTGGTGGTGGGCTGGGTAACCTATCGAACTCTGCGGCGCAAGGAGGGCGCTGCCGCCCTTTCAGACATTGCCACAGTCATCGGGGCAATCGGAGGAGCTGCTGTCACAGCACTGTTCAAGAGCGAATCTCTATTCGGATTTTATTCCATTGGCCTTGCGATCGGCTTCTTCGCTTACTTTATCGTGGGCGTGCGTGTTTCTGGCAAGGAGGCCGCTAAGGGTTGGATGGGGGAATAGGCGTCACCCGCGTTGGTGACCAACTTAAATTTGGGCAAAGGTAGGCAAAATCCCGCAAAACTGGCAGCGCAACATGAAAACTATGCTTACCGTCAGCATTTCGGCCATTTCGGCCCGACAGGGACGCACTTTAGCGGCAGGCCCCATGCGGCTGCGCCCGCTCCAGCCGCGACCTGCAATCCCCTCCTTTTCGGGTTTGGGCTTGATCTGCCTATCGCATTATAACTTGCATTTCGCAAGTGATGCTGCTAATTTGTCGAATGTGACTGGGAGGCTCAAGTCAAAACGCCGGTCCGGCTGCCCGGTGAGTATCTCGCTTGAGATGTTTGGAGATCGCTGGTCGCTGCTCATTATCCGCGATCTGATGGTGCGCGGGTTCCGGACATTTAAGGAGTTCCAGAAATCGGGCGAAGGGATTGCCACGAACATCCTCGCGGACCGTCTGCGGAAGCTCGAAGCGGCGCGGATCATCACCGCGGAGGTCGATGAGACCGATAGACGAAGGGTGAACTACCGGCTGACGGAGAAAGGAATTGACTTGGCTCCGGTACTTTTGGAGTTGCTCATCTGGGGGGCGCAGCACGAGGAGACGGGGGCGCCTTGCGCTCTCATCGTTAAAATGGCGAAGAATCGCGAACAAGTCGTCGCTGAAGTCCGGCGGCGGTGGCAGGAAGGGGACTCAACTCCACTGATACCCAAATTTGGCGAGGATGGCGCCGACGGTGATTCGGCAACTACCCGACGAAAGGCCTGGAGTAAGTAGCGCGGACCCGATTTGCAGGTCTCGGGCTCGTTGAAAATCAAAACCCGCAGAGTTTTTGGAAGGCGAAACTCTGCATTGCAAGGTCGTAATTTCTTGTTTTTTTAGCAAGATTTTTTCTGACACATGCGTGGAAGGCGCATAGATAGGGCCTTTATGCTGGTAGGCAATCTACAGGAGGATGTGGTGTCGCACCCCGCTTTGGTTGCGGCCAAAGGCCGCGCTGCGCTACCCAGGTGCGGGTCGGCAATCCATCGTTTGAAACACTTTTCCGGTCATTTTTGGAATGTGGGTCTGGCTAGGGCTTTTTTTACGTGATGATCGGTTGCACGCGCTCATTCCGCTGCGAAGTTAGTGTGGGCACAGGCTGGAGGGCAGCCTGCGGCTCTAGTCAGAAAAAAATCCGTTAGGATTGTCGATTTCGCTTTGCCTCGTGCGTCGTGGAGATGGCGACTGAGTTTAGGTGGTTGAGTCCGGCTGAAAGCTCAGACCGAAACCAAGAACATAGGAGACGCAACGATGAGAGTCATGGTGATTGTGAAGGCAAACAAGGATTCGGAGGCGGGCGTTCTACCCAGCAGGGAAATCCTTACCAAAATGGGAAAGTACAACGAAGAGCTGGTGAAGTCCGGTGTGATGCTCGCAGGCGAGGGGCTCCATCCGAGTTCGAAGGGGGCGCGCGTCAAGTTCCCGGGCGGCAAGGCGGTCGTGACCGACGGGCCATTCGCTGAGACGAAAGAGCTAGTCGCGGGCTTCTGGCTGTGGAAGGTGAAGTCGCTCGAAGACGCCATTGAGTGGATCAAGCGCAGCCCCTTTGGCGAAGGAGCAGAGATCGAGATTCGGCAGGTATTTGAACCAGATGACTTTGGCGCGGAGCTCACACCGGAGCTGAGGGAGCAAGGGGCGCGCCTGCGCGCGCAATCGGACGAGCTTGCGAAGAGTTAGGTAGCAGAGTTTCTAGGATGCGAAACTCTGCGCTCCCCACTCCGTCTGTGAGGCAGCTTTCATAGAAAGGTGTAAAGCTCGATGCAAAAAATCACCCCATTCTTGTGGTTCGATGGTCAGGCTGAGGAGGCAGCGGATTTTTATACCTCCATTTTCAAAAATTCAAAGAAAGGAAGCGTTACTCGTTACGGAGACGCAGGGCCCGGACCAAAGGGAACGGTAATGATCGCGACATTCCAGCTCGAAGGGCAGGAATTCATTGCGTTAAACGGTGGTCCACAATTCACTTTCTCGCCCGCCATATCTTTCGTCGTGAACTGCGGGACGCAGGAAGAAATAGATGATTTGTGGGAGAAGCTCTCCGAGGGTGGAGAAAAAATAGAATGCGGCTGGCTTAAAGACAAATACGGTGTGTCGTGGCAGATTGTCCCCACTGTTTTAGGCGAGCTGATGCAAACCAAGGACGCCGGGAAGTCGAAAAGGGTTATGGAAGCAATGCTGAAGATGAAAAAAATTGACATTAACGGTTTGAAGCAAGCCTATGCACAACAATAGAGCGGGCAGCGCTCAGTACGGGAGGCCCATTTCGGTTGCGGCTTCGCCGCGCTGAGCTACCTCGCATAGGAGAATAAACGAATGAGCAAAGTACGGGTATTGGTTGGCACGCGCAAGGGTGCGTTCGTCCTGACGTCGGACGGCAAGCGCAAAAAGTGGGAGGTCAGCGGCCCTCACTTTGCGGGCTGGGAAATCTACCACATGAAGGGATCGCCCGCTGACCCAAACCGGCTGTATGCGTCGCAGTCGAGCGGCTGGTCCGGGCAAGTGATCCAGCGCTCCAGCGATGGCGGCAAGACGTGGGAGACGCCTGGAGGCGGAATCACAACCGCGCCGAGCGGCATGCCGATGGGAGAGAGCAACAAATTCGTCTACGACACAACTCCCGAAACTGGTAAGCCCCTCACCACGCATCAGTGGTACGATGGCACGCAGCACCCGTGGGAGTTCAAGCGAGTCTGGCATCTCGAACCGTCGCTAACCGATCCGGATACCGTTTACGCCGGGGTGGAAGATGCCGCCTTGTTTCGCTCGACCGACGGCGGGCACTCCTGGCAAGAGCTTTCCGCATTGCGCGGCCACGGCACAGGGCCCAAATGGCAGCCAGGCGCGGGCGGGATGTGCCTGCACACGATCATTCTCGATCCGAGCGATCCCGAACGGATATACATCGCTATTTCGGCGGCGGGCGCTTTCCGCACCGATGACGGCGGCAAGACGTGGAAGCCGATCAATCGCGGACTGAAGTCTCAATACATTCCCGACCCCAATGCCGAGGTTGGCCACTGCGTACACCACATCGCCATGCACCCGACGCGCCCGGATGTTCTGTTCATGCAGAAACACTGGGACGTGATGCGCAGCGACAATGCCGGCGACTTGTGGCAAGAGGTCAGCGGGAACCTGCCGACCGACTTCGGGTTTGCGATCGACATTCACGCGCACGAGCCGGAGACAATCTACGTCGTCCCCATCAAGAGCGACTCAGAGCACTATCCACTGGATGGGAAGCTGCGCGTCTACCGCAGCCGCGCGGGCGGGAACGAGTGGGAGGCGCTCACCCAGGGCCTGCCGCAGCGCGACTGTTACGTCAATGTGTTGCGCGACGCGATGGCCGTGGACTCACTCGATTCGTGCGGCGTGTATTTCGGCACCACGGGCGGGCAGGTATACGGGTCGGCTGACGCGGGAGACAACTGGGCGCCCATTGTCCGGGATCTTCCAGCCGTACTCTCCGTCGAGGTCCAGACACTGCAATGATCCGAATCATACTTCCAACCCATCTGCGGACGCTGGCGCACGTCGACGGCGAGGTAAAGCTTGACGTCGAGGGTCCGGTCACGCAGCGGTCGGTGCTCGACGCGCTCGAGGCTCGTTATCCCGTACTGTGCGGGACGATCCGCGACCACGTCACACAGCAGCGCCGGCCGTTCATGAGGTTCTTCGCTTGCGAGGAGGACCTGTCCCATGAGCCGCCGGACGCCCCGCTGCCCGCCGCAGTCGCGTCGGGGGCCGAGCCATTCCTGGTCGTGGGGGCCATCGCCGGCGGCTAGCGCAGTGTCTCGGTACGTGGCGCCCGCACGCCCGGATTCCTCGTGCGGGCGCCGGGAGAACCACGGGTGAGAGCGCAGCGCTGCGCCGCCGGCATGACCCCCCGGTCCAGTGAACTATTAGAGATATTTGCTATAGATGAGACAGATGAAACTTACGTTAGACGGCTCGTGCGCCATGCTGCGCAGGAATTTGCCCCGTTAGTGGGGATGGAACGGCTGACCGCGACACGGCGCTAATTCAAGACCCTGAAAGGGTGAAAGAATCGGGGCGAGAGGATTTGAACCTCCGACCTCTTGGTCCCGAACCAAGCGCGCTACCAGGCTACGCTACGCCCCGACAAAAGCAGTGACGAATGATAAGTGACAAGCAACTCCCGGTTGGGCGCTTGTCACTCGTCACTTCTAACTTGTCACTGCACTATTGGTCGGGACGGCCAGATTTGAACTGGCGACCCCTTGCACCCCAAGCAAGTGCGCTACCAGGCTGCGCTACGTCCCGAAGCAATCAAAAGCCAGGCAAAAAGCCTGACAGACCAGCATATCACAAAGGAAAAGCGGTGGAGGGCGCGAACGCCTGGAGTCTTGCGCCCGCCCACGTCATTTGCGCGAAAGCATGGTCAAGATGTGGCGCAACTCGCGCTGGATTAGCTTAATCCCGGCGCCGTTCGTGCCCGGTTTGAATAGATGAGCTTGTTCGGGCTTCGGCGCTTTGGAATTCGCGGCAAGCTGCTTGCGGGCGCCCTCGATGGTGAATCCGTCTTCATAGAGCAGGCGCTTGATCTGGAAAACAGTCTCAACATCCTTGCGGCGGTAAAGCCTGTGGCCCGTATGGGTTTTCGAGGGCCGCAGAGAAGGAAACTCCGTTTCCCAGTAGCGCAGAACGTAAGGCTTGGTCTGAGCAAGCTGGCTGACTTCACCGATCCGGAAATAGACCTTCTCTGGGATTGAAGCTTCGAACAAGGGACCGCTTCCTTTAGGCGCCGATTTAAGAAGCCTGCGATCCTGTGACATACGTCCTCACACGACCGGGAGGTGCGTCCTCCTGACGCCATATTAGAAAAATGGCGGGTTTGCGTCAACCTTTCTTTCCGGCCCGGCTCCTTTTCCGAACTATTAAGCATTACATATTAT
>JBOGJX010000410.1:0-2920 GCA_050745285.1 Terriglobia bacterium | reverse complement strand
CTGACCAAGCAGGAAAAGCGCCGGATGAAAGCCATCCGGAAGGAAACGATGAGCCCGTACAACAAATGGATCAGCGGGCCCATCGGCTACATCATTACGCCGACGGAGCGCTCCGCGTTCAAGAAGTTGACCACCGACGATGAGCGCGAGCAATTCATCGAGAACTTCTGGGAGCGCCGCAACCCCAACCCGGGCGACCCCGAGAATGAGTTCAAGGAAGAATTCTACCGGCGCATCGCTTACGCCAACGAGCACTATGCCTCCGGCATTCCTGGGTGGAGAGCGGACCGCGGCCGCATCTACATCATGTATGGGCCGCCCGACGAGCAGGATAACCACGATGCGGGCGGCACTTACGTGCGTCAACCCTGCGAAGGCGGCGGCGAGACGTCCACCTACCCCTTCGAGGACTGGTACTACCACTACATTCCAGGAATCGGCGAAAACGTCAAACTGGAGTTTGTGGACCCCACGATGTCCGGCGAGTTCCGCCTGACCATGGACCCCGGCGAGAAGGACGCATTGCTGCACGTCCCCGGCGCAGGCCTGACCGAGTGGGAAATGATGAACGGCGGGAGCAAGACGGATCGCTTCTCGAATACAGACGGCACCACCCTCGGCAACGCCATGGGCGGGCGGCCTGAGAGCATGGAAGAATTCACGCGGCTCGATACCTTCGCCAAAATCTTCCAACCCCCGGCAGTAAAGTTCAACGACCTCAAGGCTCTGGTCACGCACCGCATCTCCGCGCAACTGCTGCCGTTCAAGGTGCGCACGGACTTCATCCGCCTTACGGAGGACAGCATCCTGGTTCCCGTCACCGTGCAAATTGACAATAAGGATCTTGAGTTCCAGAACAAAAACGGAGTCATGCACGCCACCATGGATATTTTCGGCCAGTTGAGCACGCTCAGCGGCAGGATCGCATCGACCTTTGAAAATACCCTGGTGCTCGACGTGCCCCAGGACGAATTCGCGGCATACGAGAGTCACCGGTCGGTTTATCAGAAGATTATCCCTCTGCGTCCTGGGCGCTACAAGCTGACCGTCGTACTTAAGGATGACAACAGCGGACACATGGGGAGCACGTCCATCGGCGAGGTGGTTCCGGATTACCCGGATGACACGCTCGAAAGCAGCTCGCTCATCCTGGCGGACCTGATCCAGCAGGTCCCCACCACGGATGTGGGCACCGGCCCCTTCGTGATTGGAA
Organism: Terriglobia bacterium; assembly: GCA_050745285.1. GTDB lineage: Bacteria > Acidobacteriota > Terriglobia > UBA7540 > UBA7540 > RH2-MAG17b. The sequence continues at coordinate 1,707 of JBOGJX010000410.1, read as the reverse complement.
GCACAAAGGTCCGGCCGAGTGTGGGGGATACGTTCACGCAGAACCAGAACCCCTATCTTGGACTTTACATGCAGGTCTATAACCTGGGCGTAAATCCCAAGACGCATCGCCCGAACGCCCAGATCGAATACAACCTGATGCAGAATGGCAAGACTATTTTCACCAGCACCGAGCAGGCGTCAGACATCAAAAACGCCTCGAGCCAGTTGACGATTGAAAAGACGATGCCTCTGAAGCCATTGGCGCCCGGCGATTACACGGTAGGGGTCAAGGTGACGGACAACATCAAAAATAAGACCATCAACAACACCGCCTCTTTCGTGGTCCAGAAGTGAGGGCTTTTGGCGTGTTGGAAGGACGAGGCCGAGCGTAGCAGGCCACTGAACGGCATGTAGTGGCGGCTTCATGCCGCCATTGGCACGTTGAGAACGCTTGGCTCATGGCGATGTAAAATCGCCGCTACGCCGCCATTCACACGGGGGGGTTCAGCAACCTGCTTCGAAAGTTGGGCCAAAACCCTCTCCCTTGGGGAGAGGGGGGACCGCGAAGCGGTGGGTGAGGGGGCCTATTTTCATGCTTCGCGGGTGTCGCCAAGCGACATGACCGGGTGCTAAACCCCGCCCTGCTGGCATAGAGACTTCATGCCGATGCTGAAAGTAGGGACAGCGGCGCCTGATCTGCTAGCGGTGGGAATGGATGGCGCGAAGTACAATTTGCAAGACGCCTTGGCGACCGGGCCGCTTCTTCTAGCTTTCTTCAAGGTTTCCTGCCCAACCTCTCAGTTCACCATGCCTTTTGTCGAGCGCCTCCATCAACAGATTTTGGAGCGTGGAGGGCAAATCTGGGGAGTTTCGCAGGACACGTCCGCTGATACCGGCCGGTTCGCGCAGGAATTCGGCCTTTCCTTTCCCATCCTGATCGACGAAAAGCCGTATCTTCTTTCGCGGCGATACGGGCTGAAATTCGTTCCCTCGCTTTTCCTGGTTGCTCCCGACCGCCGCGTCCTGATGGCGTTCGATGGCTTCTCCAAACCGGACATGGTGGAGACGCAGCGTTTCTTTGCGAATCATTTTTCCTTCACACCCTCACCCATCTTCCCGGACGGCGCAAAGATCCCTCATTATAAGCCCGGCTGAGGGTCAAAATCTTAGCTCCAGGTTGGAGCGGAAATGATGTCCTAAAAAACGGGTGCCAGAGACCCACAAGAAGTGTTCCGCTGCCCTGCCACTCTCTGTGTGGAATGGCTTTGCCATTCCTGAGCGCACCGTACCGGCTATGAGCAAGCAGCGCAAACGTAAGCTGTACAAGGCGGCAAAGGAGGTCAAGCGCCGCGCACGCATCTTACAGGGCCAGGCGCCCTCGTCCCGGCCTTACGCCGACCGCAGAAAAAGACCTCCCAAGCACCGGCAGGAAGCGGCATTAGACCCGCAAGAATAAGACTACTAATCCCTACGTTGGTAGTGGTGCAGATGTAGAGGCGGCTTTACGCCGTCATCTGGCGAGATAAACTCGCCGCTACACATGCCAAAGTGTACCACTACCCCCACGTTTTTACAGGGCCGCGTCATAGTTCCCGAACGATAACAGCACAAAGAGCCGCCATTTAGGGCTGGCAATTTCATGACGGATTTGATAGCCTTCCGTCATGGAAGAATCCCGTGCCTCGCTCACCGCGCTCTCGAGCCTGACCGTGCGTCCCGTGCGCTC
>JBOGJX010000409.1:0-2766 GCA_050745285.1 Terriglobia bacterium | reverse complement strand
CCACTGACACGTTGAGAACACTTGACTTGTGGCGATGTAAAATCGCCGCTACACCGATCCAAAATCGAAAATCCAAAATGGGAAAGGCCGCAGAGTTTTAAATGCAAAACTCTGCGCTACAAAGCATTCCCGAATCCCGGTTTTCTGACACCTGACACCTAGCACCTGAAACCTGATACCTACTCGTAACATTGCGCGTGGAGGATTCGTTGGTTAAAATGAGTTCTGGTGGTTTGGAAGTCCAAACTGCGCCACCACAAGAGTCCCATTGCCCGAAAAACTCATAGTCGCCGTGGGCTCCGACCACGCCGGATTTGCGCTCAAAGAGAGCGTCCGCAAGTATTTGCAAAGCAAGGGATTCAACGTCGAGGATTGCGGTGTGCACTCGGAACAGCCGGCAGATTACCCGGATTATGCCGAGCGCGTTGCCACACGCGTGGCCGGCGGCCTGGCTCAATGCGGCGTGTTAATCTGCGGCACGGGCCTGGGCGTTTCTATCGCCGCCAACAAAGTCTGCGGGATTCGCGCCGCCATGTGCAACAACACGCTGCTCGCCCGCTTTGCGCGCGCGCACAATAACGCCAACGTGCTTACGATGGGGGGCCGGATCGTGGATGAGGCCCAGGCGCGAAATATTCTTGACACGTGGTTTTCCACGCCATTTGCGGGCGGGCGCCACGAGCAGCGCGTCCAAAAAATCATCGCCATCGAAAAACATCAGATGAAGGAGTAAAGAGTCATGAGCAATTCCCAGGCATCCCGGCAGAGGCCGCTCGCCGAAGCCGACCCGGAGATCGCCCGCGCGATTGCGATGGAAGCGGCCCGGCAAGCGGGGACGCTCGAGCTGATCGCATCGGAGAACTTCGTCAGCGAAGCGGTGCTCGAAGCCGCGGGTTCCGTGATGACCAACAAGTACGCCGAAGGGCTTCCGGGCAAGCGCTATTACGGCGGCTGCGAATACGTGGACGTGGCGGAGACCCTCGCCATCGAACGCGCCAAGCGGCTCTTCGGCGCCGAACACGCGAACGTGCAGACCCATTCCGGCAGCCAAGCCAACCAATCCGTCTACATGGCGGTGCTTAAGCCGGGTGACACCATTCTCGGCATGAGCCTCGCGCACGGCGGCCACCTGACGCACGGCCACCCGTTAAACCTTTCCGGCAAACTGTACAACATTGCCTCTTACGGTGTGCGCAGGGACACCGAGACCATCGACTACGACGAGGTAGAAAAGCTCGCGCTCGAGCACAAGCCGCGGCTGATTCTTGCGGGCGCAAGCGCCTACCCGCGCACCATTGATTTTGAGCGGTTCGCCGCCATCGCCAGGAAGGCCGGCTCTCTCTTCATGGTGGATATGGCGCACATCGCGGGTTTAGTGGCTGCGGGGCTGCATCCGAGTCCCATCCCGCACGCCGACTTCGTCACGACCACCACGCACAAAACGCTGCGCGGACCGCGCGGCGGGACGGTCTTCTGTAAGGCTCAATACGCGAAGGACCTCGATAAGACAACCTTTCCTGGCATCCAGGGCGGTCCCTTGATGCACATCATCGCGGCCAAGGCCGTCTGCTTCCTCGAAGCGCTGCAGCCGGAGTTCAAGGAATATCAGAAGCAGATTCTGACAAACGCGCGCGTGATTGCCGAAACATTGGCGGAAAGAGGCTTCCGCATCGTCTCCGGCGGCACAGATACTCACCTGATGCTGGTCGACGTCTTCTCTCGCCAGGTGACAGGCAAGCAAGCGCAGGAGATCCTGGAGCGTGCCGCCATCACCGTCAACAAGAACGCGATTCCGTTCGATCAGAACCCGCCTATGACCGCGAGCGGCATTCGGGTGGGAACGCCTGCCATCACCACGCGCGGCATGAAAGAATCCGAGATGCGGCTTATTGCGGGCTGGATCGCTGAGGTGTTAAACAACCTTGAGAATAACCAGGTGATCGAGGGCGTGCGGAGGGAAGTTGGACAGCTTACGGACCGCTTCCCGCTTTACGAAAGCCGGCACTCCGCCGTGGCCCAGACCGTATAAAACTTGCGCTGCATTGTAGGAGAAGTACCCACGGCGCCGTTTGCGTGCCGTGACTATTTGTGCATCCAAAGGCCCACGGCACAAACTTCGTGCCGTGGCTACTGCGCCATGGTGGATTTGAGGGGGGCACAAAAGCGGTCAAAGGCGGAGACAAGGTCATCGGCGATTGCCTCGGCCGGCCGGCCTTCAATTTGGTGGCGTTCGAGCATAAAGACGATCTTCCCATCCTGCATGAGCGCGATCGAGGGGGATGACGGCTCGTATCCAGCGATATAGCTGCGAGCCCGGGCGGTTGCATCTGTGTCCTGACCGGCGAAAACCGTGGCCAGGGCATTCGGACGAACCGCATGCTCGAGCGCAAGGGCCACGGCGGGCCGGGCCTTTCCCGCGGCGCATCCACAGATGGAATTCACCACCAGAAGCGTTGTGCCCTTGGCGTTGCCGAGAAGGGCGTCGACTTCTTCCGCTGTCCTCATTTCACGAAATCCAACGCGCGTAAGATCTTCCCGCATTGGTTGAACCATTTCTTCAGGATACATATTTGCTTCCTCCACCATCAGAGCGTTTGCCGGGCGCGTCATCACCGGTAGTCTACATAGCCATTGTACACCTTCGCCCGAGTGGGCATCTTGCAGGTCTTTTCAACAACCTGCGCTGAAAATCCGATTAGGAGGATGAAAGGGCACGGCCTGTTTTCTCAAGATTGGGCCGTGCCGGAAACGCCCTCACCCACCACT
>JBOGJX010000408.1:0-6412 GCA_050745285.1 Terriglobia bacterium | reverse complement strand
GCTCTTTCTTCTGCCGCAAAAGGAAACCTGCTGGGCGCTGATTGCGCTCTCCACCATCTATCCGGAAACGAATCCACCGCTTGCTGCGGCGCCGCCTCCGCCGGCCAGCATTCAAAATGTGGCGAATCCGCCGCTCGTTCCAACCCTCCAGTGGCTGGACCAGGTTTGGTACCAGCGCGACCCGGCAGCGCTCAAGCGGGTGCTGCCACTTCTCAACAACCGCGAGCCTCTCATACGCGGGGCGGCGGCTTCGGCGATTGGCCGTATGGCGGTGGACACCCCTGATCCGGCGCCCTTCCGCGCCGCGGTTGGGCCGCTGGCGCAGTTGCTCGGCGACCACACCAAGATGGTGAGCCGCGCGGCGGCGTGGTCCTTGCGGCAGCTTGGCAACGACGGCGTGGGAATCGGCGCCGTCAAGACGGCTCTGAATAGCCCGGACGATTACACGCGCCGGGGCGCGGCCCGCGTGTTTTATCAATACTGGTATCACATGATCCCGCGTGAGGACGTTGCCCGCACCCTGGTTCAACACGTGAACGATCCAGACATGCTGGTGCGGATTGAAAGCCTGAAGGCTCTTTGGCGTTGGTGGTATCTCACGCCGGACTTTACATTACGGCGGCAGATTGAGCACGCCTTCCTCTCACGGGCCGCTGTCGAGCGGGAAGATCCACTGGTCCGCCTGAACGTGGCCCAGGCCATTTACAACATTCTAGATGAGAACACCGTACAGTTTCATCGCAACTGGCTCCGCTCAATGGCTCTCGAAAAAGACCGCAAACAGGCGGAAGCCGCACGCATTGCGGAGGTCGAGCGCCCTCTTGCCGCCGAGTTGGCGGCGGCGCTGCGCTCCCCTGACGTGAGCTCGCGCCAAACCGTGCTGACCGCCCTCGATTACTACTTCCTGCGCGGCGGAATCGGCAATGACTATGATTCGATCACGTTTTACGATCCCCAGGCGGCTGAGACCGTGGCGCGCGCAATTTTACCGCTCATCAGCTCACCCGATCCGATGATCGCCGGGAAAGCCCTGGAAGCGGCGGCCGTGGCGCGGGACGCCGGCGACCAGGACTTGCTGCTCGCTGTGATGGATCACCTCACCTCTCCGGATGCGCACACGCGCCAGGTGGCGGAAGAGGAGTTGACCAAATTCCCCACGCAATATAATTACTCCGGGAACGAGGTGGCAAAGACCAAAGCCTTGCCGCGCAAGCAGAAAGCTGTGCTACCGGCCGAGGCCCGGCGGCCAATCACCACCGGGGGCGGACTGTAGGGTTCCCAGACGCCACATCGGCGAGGCAGTCATTCCCGCGCAAGCGGGAATCCATCTATAATGGCGATCCGATGAGCCGCCAGTATTACGTTTATGTTCTTGCCAGCAAACCTCATGGGACGCTCTATATCGGGATGACCAATAATATTGTGCGCCGGGCGTGGGAGCACAAGCAGGGTCGGATGGAGGGCTTTACCAAGAGATACAAGGTCCATCGGCTGGTGTATTGCGAAACGTTCGCGCGGCCTCTCAATGCCATCCAGAGAGAAAAACGCCTTAAGAAATGGAATCGTGCATGGAAGATTCAGCTCATCGGATCGTCCAATCCTGACCGGATAGATTTATATGAAACGGTGATGCATATGCTGTAGTGTGTTTTCGGCGACTGGATTCCCGCTTTCGCGGGAATGACGTCGCATAGGAACCCGCTATTGTGAAGACACCGGCGCGAGCCAGCGTGATCTCCGGCGCAAGGTAATCTCATGAGGTTTTTGATACACAATTCGATCTTTCTTGCGGCTTTTTGCGTGTGCTTATGGCTCGTCCTCAGCGGGCCTCGTTCTGCATCGACTCCTTCTCTGCCTCAGTCTCCATCCACTTCGCCTTCCCCAATCGACTCGAGCGTGGTCTCAACCCTGCAAACCCTGCTGCGTAGTCCGCGGGCGGACGTAAGGGCTTCGGCTCTTGACTGGATGTCGCGGGATTCAAGGGCGCAGTCTTCCCAATTTGTCCCGCAGGTTTTTGCGGCGCTGAAGGACAGCGATGGCAACGTGCGCGACAAGGCCCTGTCGAACCTGGGATGGGTTCTGAATCGTTATCACGGGACGGCTACCGGTGATGCCGCAACAGCGGCGGTCGAGAGCGCCTTGAGGCAAACCGCGGACCGCGCCGCGCAGTTGGTGGCGCTGGATTTAATCGGCGGTTCCGGACAAGGTGGTGTTTATTCCGATGTTGCGGCAAGCCACGAAAATCCATTTCTCATTTCCAACCCCTCAATCCGCGGGATGTTGATTTCCATGCTTCGAAGCCCGCAGAGTTCGCTGCGTCCGCAACTGCTTGGCCTGGTCAGCGGCTCCAAAAGTTTGCGGTCTGACCCAGCCGTCATCGGGGCAGCGGCGGCGGCCCTCCAGGATGATGATTTGAGCGTGCGGAATGACGCCATTCGACTGCTGGTCAGCGTCTACACACAAGGGCAGGGGCGTCTGCAGGCCAAGACAAAACCCATGTTGGAAGCCGCGCTCAAGACCGATGATCCAAACGTGCGGCTGCAAGCAGCTCGGACGCTCGGCGTGCCGGTTCCCCCGCCGCCGCCCCCGGTTCGGCTCGTTTCTTTAACCGGGGCGCAGGTTTCCATGGCGGACGTGCCCTTCAATTTCAATTACTTTACCGCGTTTGTGCAACCTCTGTTTGTGAAGAAGTACGGGAGCGCATCCTGCATGGATTGCCACGCGTCCACAAGCAGTTCCTACGGCAAGTTCCGCTTGCTTGCCCCCGGCCCGGATGGCAAATACACGTTGGAACAGTCCCGCATTAACTTCGTCTCCGTGCTGGCAGTGATTGATCGCAAAGATCCGATGAAAAGCAAGCTGTTGCTGAAACCGCTGGACCCCAACACGCGTGAAGGCTCGATACGGGGAATGACCCACGACGGCGGCGTTTTCTGGCACAATCAATACGACCCGGATTTTGAGATCGTTGCCGACTGGCTAAAGGGGGCTAAGCTCGAAGACCCGCCGGAGAAGCAACTGAATTTCGCCTATTTCAAGAATTACATTGAACCAATTTTCTCCACCCCCGGACCCGATGGCTTCGCTTGCATCACCTGCCATTTCTCGCACGCCATTCTCCACCTCGAATCGCCGGAGTCGGCCAAGGGGAAGTTCTCCATCGAAGAGGTCATCAACAATTACCAGTCGGCGCTCCGCGTGGTGGATGAAGGAGCGGCGTCGGACAGCTACATCGTTCGCAAGCCTACCAGTCCACGCGAAGGAGTTCCCGGAGGGCTTTCACACGCGGGTGGCATTCGATGGCCCACAAAGAAACAATCCTGGCAGTATAAGGCCCTTATCCACTGGATCGGGATGCGCAATTTTGCCGTGAGCCAGACGGAAACTGCCAGGGTCGGCGCGCAGAGGCAATGACGCGCCCGGACGCGCAGGCACGCAACGGGTATGTCCCGAAGTGATTTTGAAAATGGAATCCGGCGGTCATAGGCCGCCACTACATTGCAAGGGGAGCGCCGAATGACACCGGATGGTGGGGAATTGCAGGAAAATCCTCCCGGCAAAGCCTCCCGTCGCGACTTTTTGAAGGGGGCGGCGGCGTTCGGTATGGCGGCGCCGGTGCTCGGACGGGCACAAAAGGGCGGAGCGATGATGACGGACAGACCGGTCCTCGCGTACGTTGGCGCCTACAGTTCACCGCAAGGCCCCGAGGGAAGTCCGGGTCGAGGACAGGGCATTTACCTCTTTGAAATGGACCCTTCAACGGGGGCGCTGTCGCAGCGGGCGCTCTTTCCAGATAGCTCGAACCCGTCCTGGCTTGCGCTTAATCCATCGAGAACGTGCTTATACGTTGGAAATGAGACCACCACCTTTCAGGGCGCACGCTCCGGCTCGGTGAGCGCGTTCCGGATTGATCGTTCGAGCGGCCGCTCGAACGGCCATCTGACGCCGCTCAACACCGTGAGCTCGGAAGGGGCCGGACCCGCCTATCTGAGCATTCACCCTTCCGGCAAGTACGCGCTGGTGGCTAACTATGCCGGTGGAACCGTGGCAGTCATCTCCATCCAATCGAATGGCGAGCTCGGCGCCGCAACTGACATCAAGCACGATAAGGGTACGGTAGGTCCGGCGAAGGCATCCAGCGCTCCCCCCGGAAGCTTTGCGATCAGCGGCCATGACAGCCCGCACGCGCACATGGTCCTGCCTGACCCATCGGGCCGGTTTGTGCTCTCAACTGACCTGGGAATGGACCGGATCATGATTTGGAAGTTCGATGACCGCAAGGGGACGCTTTCGGCCAACAATCCCCCGTCGGTCTCGCTGCCTCCGGGAGACGGCCCACGGCATTTTGCCTTTCATCCCAATGGACGCTGGATGTATTCGTTGCAGGAGGAGGCCTCCACGCTGGTCATGTTCGACTACGATCCAGAGCGCGGAACGTTGGCCGCGAAACAAACGATCTCCAGCCTGCCGCCGGGATTCGCGGGCACCAATTTCCCTTCTGAGGTCAGGGTTTCCTCCGATGGGAAGTTTGTATATGCTGCCAACCGCCTGCATGATAGCGTTTCGTACTTCTCCATCGGTGAGGAGGGCGGCCTGACGTTTGCCGGAGAAGCGTGGACGCGAGGCGATTATCCGCGCAGCTTTAGTATCGACCCCACGGGGAACTTCCTCTATTCGTGCAATCAGAGGAGCGACGCTATCACTACTTTCCGCATCAATCGAGAAACGGGCGCCCCGTCATTTACCGGCCAATACACCCCGGTGGGCACCCCGGCGATTATCGTCTTCCTGACGTAAAATCCTGGTTTCAATACTGCGATGCCCAGTGCCGTCCTTGAATCCGGAGTGTTCAGCAGATTGGGACGGCAAGCGAGTAGCGCAGAGTTTTGCATTTAAAACTCTGCGGCTTTTCACGATTCCACAGCAAAAAACTTCGCTGATTCCGCGCGGGCTGCGCGACCATCCCTGAGCGCGTTTTGGCTGGAGCGCATTGAACTCCAGCCAGGATAGAATTGAGGTTTTGATGGAAGACCACCGAGTCTCACGGCGCGACTTCATACGCGGTTCATCAACGGCTGGCATGTTGCTTGCAGGCGGCGCGCTGGGGGCCGGGGCATCTTCATTTGCGAACCCCTCGCCTGCCTCTACGGAGTTTCCGGCAGGCGGGGCCACAGCTCCCGGAATCAGCGGCCAGGGAAATATGAAGTTCAAAGTATTGTACACATCCTCGCACCTGCCGGAAGAAGCCCAGGCGGTACTGGTTCACGCACACGGCGGATTCGCGGTGGATCGGCGTCCGGGTAAAGGGGAGACTTACTTCTTTCTTCCCGGCGCCGGGATCCTTCAAATCAGCGCCGATCTCAAAGCAATACGCCTTCTGAATACCGCGGATTCCATGAAGAAGGTCAATCTGCATGACACAACCATCTGGTATAGCCCCGAAGATGGAAGCCCATTCTTGGTATTTCCCGCGAACGACGCCGGCAAAATCTTCACGACCACGCTTGATGGAACACTGGTGAGCAGCCTGGATGCTCCGGAGTCCAGTGATGCCTTCGAGCAGCCGGAAATCCACGATTATTTCTTAGGCGGCGGCAACTTTGCCCCGACAGGGGTGGCATACCTGGATGGGCTTTATTACATCACTACCGGCTATTCCAAGCTTGATTTCGTGTTGACCGCTCGCGTGTCAAGTCCTTCCAATGTTGCGTGGAGTGACCTGGCCTTTGGCGGGAAGGGTGACGGGCGCAGCCAGTTTCAGACCGCGCACGCGGTCGCAGTACATCCCGGCACACAGCAGCTCGATATTACGGACCGCCCCCACTCTGAGGTCAAGCGCTTCTCCCGCTACGGGCATTATCTTTCGACTCTAAAAATGCCCATGGGGTCTTTGCCCTGCTCGATTGACCATGTCGGCGGATATGCCTTGGTGCCCACCCTTGTGGGGCCCGATCCCACTAAGGGGGCGCCGATCTATATCTTCCAAAATGACCAGCTAATTTCCGCTGTGTTCCCCAAGTCAGACCTGGGCCTGAAAAACTTTGAACACAACCATAAGGCTGTGTTGCGGAAGATAGGGGAGAGGTTCTTTATCGTGGTTCAGGCGTGGAATCCGGGCGATTTTGCTATCCTTGAGCAGGTGGGAAGCTGAGGGGTCATAGCCGGCGCCGGGCTGGATGAGCGCGCGGTGAAGCGGAAGATGTGCAGCTTGCTGCGTGGAAGGGCATGGCTTTAGCCATGCCGCAAGCGCAGCCCCCTCACCCCCGCCCCCTCGCCCAGAGGGAGCGGGGGGACCACGGGGAAGCAGTGCTTCCCGTCGTGGTGGGTGAGGGCGTTTCTGGCACGGCCGTTTTTCTTGGAAACGCTGGCCGTGCCCTTCCGCCCTCTTGACAAAATCTCACAAGTCGTTCGG
>JBOGJX010000407.1:0-6820 GCA_050745285.1 Terriglobia bacterium | reverse complement strand
GCAAGCAGCGCCCCTACGAAATAGCAAGCGGCAAAGCCGCAGGGTTCCGCATGACAGCTTCGTTACGGTTGCTGCCGCAGGTTGCGCTGAGAATCAGAAATAAGGGCAGAAGATTATGGCGAAGGCGGAAAGACCGCTGGTGGTGATGAAGTTTGGCGGCACGTCTGTGGGCAGCGCGGAGCGCATGCAGGGCGTAGCCGAGCTCGTCCGCGAGCACGCAAAGCGGGTGGAGGTGGCGGTGGTGGTCTCCGCCATGGGCGGCGTTACGGATATGCTGATCCGCGCGGCCACGAGCGCGAGCCACGGCGACCGCGAGGAATGGAAAGGGGCGCGGCAGGAGATGGCGCGCCGTCACCGCGAGGTAGCGGACAGGGCTCTTTCGGCGAGCGAGCAAGCCATTGTGCTGCCCCGGCTTGCCGAACAGTTGGGAAATTTCGAAAACCTTTGCTCCGGTTTCTCGCTGGTACGCGAGATAACGCCGCGCGCCATGGATACGTTGTCTAGCCTGGGCGAGGTCATGTCCTCCACGCTGATTGCGTCGATTCTGCGCTCGCTTGGCTGCCCGGCAGAGGCAGTCGACGCCATGGAGTTGATCGTTACAGACGAGAAATTCGGCAACGCTACCCCCCTTTTTGACGAGACCAACCAGAAGGCGCGGGCGCGTCTTGCGCCGCTGCGGCGGCGAGGCGTGATTCCGGTCATCACGGGCTTTCGCGGGGCCACGCGGGATGGGCTTTGCACGACGCTCGGCCGGGGCGGCTCGGACTACAGCGGCACCATCGTGGGAACGGCGCTCGACGCCGATGAAATCTGGATCTGGACGGATGTGGACGGCGTGATGACGGCCGACCCGCGCCTGGTTCCTCCCGCCCGCATCATCCCGGAGATTTCCTACCGGGAGGCCATCGAGCTTTCGTTCTTCGGCGCCAAGGTTCTGCATCCAAAAACCATCCAGCCGGTGATTGAGCGTAAAATTCCCGTCTGGATCAAGAACACGTTCAACCCGTCGTGTCCCGGCACCCGGATCGGTCCTTCGGCGGCCAATGGCAAGCCGGGAGTCAAGGCGATCACGTCCGTGAGCAAATCCCAACTCATTACCCTGAGCGGATCGGGCAACCTGACGTTCGGGCGTCTCGCCACCAAGGCTTTCAGCGCGCTCGATCTCGAAAGCGCGGACACGCTCATGGTGACGCAGTCTTCCGCCGATAACGTGCTTTGCTTCGCCATCCACGATAGTGACTTGAAGCGGGTAAAGTCACAATTGGAGAAGGCCTTTGAACTTGAGATGCTTCACGATCATCGAGCTTCGATTGAAGTAATGCCGCACGTGGCCGTGGTCGTGATGATTGGCGAGAATATGAAGGGCACTCCAGGACTTGCCGGGCGCGCGTTCAGCGCTCTGGGACGCAAAGGCATCAATATTATTGCCATCGCCCAGGGATCGTCGGAAATCAGTATTTCCTTTGCCGTGAAGTCAGCCGAAGTGAAGGAGTCTGTGCAGGCCGTGCATGAAGAATTTAAACTGTAGGCGCTAGGCCTCAGGTGTCAGGCGTCAGCCTGGTCGCCGAATAATCTCTCATGTCTGTGAAGACGGGGAAAAGCGGATTCTTCGCTGCGCTCAGAATGACAGAGTGGGAACGTTTTTCAACAAAGCGGCTGACACCTGGAACCTTGTTTATGTCTACTGCTTACCTACAATGCATTGAAGAATCCTGCGGCTTGCGCCAGGACGCCAAGCGGGAAGCGCCGCAGTGTGCCGCGTGTGGCGGGTTGGTGGAAGTGAAGTATGACTTCGACCCGTTTGACGTCGAAGAGCTGCGCGGAACCTGGCACCGGCGGCGCCTGAGCGGCGAGCCGATTGATCGCAGCGGCGTGTGGAGGTTCCGCGAGTTGATCCCGTTTCCGGCGCCGGATGACCGCATTATCTCGCTCTCCGAGGGCTCAACGCCGCTCATCGGGACGCGCCATGCGGGGGCATGGGCGGGTCCGGTGCACCTGACGATCAAGCACCAGGGGAACAACCCGACGGGCTCCTTCAAGGATCTCGGGATGACGGCGTGCATCACACGCGCGAGATCGCGCAACGTGCGCATGGTGGCGTGCGCCTCAACGGGCAACACATCCTCCTCCATGGCGGCTTATGCCGCGCGCGCGGGCATTAAGGCGCTGCTCTTTGTCCCGTACCGCCAGATTTCCGCCGCCAAGCTCGCGCAGGCCCTGGACTTTGGCGCCCTGGTGGTGGAAGTAGGAGACACTTTTGACCAAGCCTTCAGCCTGCTGCGCCAGATTGCGCCGGAGCTCGGCCTTTATCTGGTCAATTCCGTCAATCCGTTCCGCATCGAGGGGCAGAAAACCATCGTGGCCGAGATGCTCGAGCAGCGCGCGTGGCGGCCGCCGGATTACATCGTCGTGCCAGGCGGCAATCTCGGCAACGCCTCGGCCATTGGCAAGGGAATCCGCGAACTGCGCGAGCTCGGATTTATTGAGAAGGTGCCGCGCGTAGTGGTGGTGCAGGCCACCGGCGCGAATCCGTTCCACCGGATGCTTTCCGCGGGATCGTCGACCTTGGCGCCGGTCGCGAGCCCGGAGACGCAAGCTACTGCCATTCGTATTGGCCACCCTGCGAATTGGAAGAAGGCGCTGCGCGTGCTCAAATTCACCGGTGGGTTTTCGGAGTCGGTCACGGACGAGGAGATTTTTGAAGCAAAGCGCGCTTTGGCGGAAGACGGCGTGGGATGCGAGCCGGCCTCGGCAGCCACCGTGGCCGGGGTGCGCAAACTCTGCCGGGCGGGAAAAATCGAGCGACACGCCGACGTGGTGGCCGTGCTCACCGGCAACCAGCTTAAGGACACGGATTACATCATGCGCCACCGCTCTGAGGGCGAAGAAAACCGGCAGCGATTGCGCGCGGAGCCAAACCTGGAGGCGCTGCGCCGGGCGCTCGAACCGCTGCTGGCTGTACCCGCCTAGCGTTCTTCCGTAGGGGTGCTGCTTGCTGCGCTCAAGGTTGGGCTGCCATACCAGGCGCGCGAGAAAGATTCTTACCCTCCCTGATCCAGGAGAGGAATCACGCCGCCAAGATCAACCACCATGCAAGAGATTCTGCGCAAAGAAGTGCGAAGCCTCACCACGCGTCTGGGCGCAGTGGTTCAGGAGCAGTGCGGCCGGAAGGTCTTTACGGCCATCGAAAGCCTGCGCACCCTTTCTAAACAAATCCGGCAGCGGCCGGAAGCGGCGCTGCTAGAGGCCAATGATCGCGCCGTCGATCGCTTGTCACTCGAAGAAGCCACGAGCGTGGCCCACGCCTTCAGTTTGTTCTTCCACTTGGTCAACCTTTGCGAAGAGCGGGAGCGCGTCCGGCGCCTCACGGCCTACGAGCGCCAGGAAGCGGGCGCCCCCATGTCCCTCCGGCGCACGTTCCGTGAGCTAAGGCGAAGCCGTGTTTCCCCGCAGACCGTGAAGCGCTTGCTCGATTCCATGCGGGTCGAGCCTGTGCTTACGGCGCATCCGACCGAAGCCAAGCGCCGCAGCGTATTCAACCATATCCTGCGCATCGGGCAGACGCTCGAGGCCGCCTGCGGGGAAACGGACTTGGCGCTCGATCGGCAGATTGACCCGTGGATTGAGGCCCTCTGGCTCACCGACGAGGTGCGCGAGCGCCCTGTGACGCTCGCCATTGAGATTGAAAACACGCTGGTTTATTTCGAGCGCGGCATCTATGACTTGGCCGGAACGTTCTGGGAACAGTTCCGCGAAGAGTTGCGAAGGGCTTATCCGAAGATGGAGGAGCCCCGGCCCTTCTTCCACTTCGGCTCGTGGGTGGGCACGGACCGTGACGGCAATCCCAACGTCACGCGGGAGGCGAGCCTTGCTGCCGCGGAAGCGCATCGCGAAGGCATCCTGCGCTATTACCTCCGCGCTTGCCATAAGCTTCTGACGATGGTTTCCTTCCCTTGCCGCGACGCGGCGAAGGCGCGAAGCATCGAGCGGAACTTGAGCGAGATGATGGAGCGTTTTCCTGCCACGCGCGTTTTTGAAGGGGCGGACCAGCCGAAGGAATACTACCGGCACAAGCTGCGAATCATGATCTGGCGTATTGAACGAACCCTCGAACGGGCGGCGGGCCAATATGATTCGCCGGAAGATCTGGTTGAAGACGCGCGCCTGCTTGAAGATTTGTTGGCCGAGCATCCAAGCCCGCGCATCGCCGCGCTCGGGCCGGGCAGGCTGCGCGTGGCCGCGCAAGTGTTCGGCTTTCACAGCGCCAGTCACGATTTCCGCCAGCACGCCTCGCACACGCGCGCCGCCGCGGCGGAGTTGTTGCAGGCCGCAGGCTTGCCCTCGGAACCTGCCGATGCGCGCATTGGCTCCATCCGGCGCCTGATCACCAAATCATCTGGGGCGCTTCCCGACCCGGTCACACTGGCTTGCCAGAAAACGATTGACGAATTCAGGACGTTGAAAGAGACGCAGCAGCGCTACGGCCCCGAAGCCGCGCGCCGCTATATCCTGAGCATGTCCATGAGCGCCGCCGATATCTGGGATGCGGCGCTGCTCGCCCGAAAAGCGGGTTTGATCGAAGCCGGGCCGGGATCGAGGCTGCGCTCTGGAATCGACATTGTTCCGCTCTTTGAAACATACGATGACCTCATCCGCTGCCCGGAGATCCTGGATCAACTTCTGTCCGACTCGCTTTACCGCCGCTTGCTGCGCTCGCGCGGCAATTACCAGGAAATCATGCTGGGGTATTCGGATTCGGTGAAGGATAGCGGGTATCTCGCCGCCAACTGGTCCTTGTTCCGCGCGCAGGACCGGCTGGTGCGCGTGGCGAAGCGGCGCGGCGTTCAACTGTGCCTGTTCCACGGCAAGGGCGGCACGATTGATCGTGGCGGCGGCTTGTCCTACCGCAGCGTGCAGGCCCAGCCCCACGCCGCCCCCGGCGGGCGCCTGCGGATCACGGAGCAGGGAGAAGTGATCTCGTTCAAGTATTCGAACCCCGTGATTGCCCGGCGTAATCTCGAGCAGCTCGCCTCCTCGGTACTCGATGCCAATCTGCTCCATCCCAAGCGTGTGCCCACGCCGACGGTAGATGAGTGGGAGGGTTATGCGCACGAACTCGCCGAATCCAGCCGCGCCTTTTACCGCAATCTGGTTTATGAGACGGCGGAATTTCCGCAGTATTTCTTCCAGGCCACGCCCATCGACCTGATCGAACAATTGCGCCTGGGCTCGCGACCCAGCCGCCGCTTCCGCTCGCGCGAAATCGAGAACCTGCGCGCCATTCCCTGGGTGTTTGCCTGGACGCAGTCACGCCACTTTCTGCCATCCTGGTATGGTGTTGGCTTTGCCTTTGATGAATTTGTCCGCCTCCACGCGCCGCATGGGCTGGACCGGCTCCGTAGGATGTACCGAGGGTGGCCGTTCTTTTCTGTTCTGGTGGACAACGCGGAAATCTCTCTCGCCAAGACTGACCTTTATATCGCCGGCCGCTACGCTGCTCTCGTCAAGCCCGCGAGTGTGCGCGAGAAGATCTTCAACAGGATTCAGGAAGAGTACGAGCGTACCGTGCGGCGGACGCTCGAAATCCGTGAGGGGCATCATCTGCTTGAGCGGCAGCCAGTCCTTGCGGAATCGATCCGGCTTCGCAACCCCTACGTGGACCCGCTGAATTTCCTTCAACTCCGGTTTCTCGAGCGCTGGCGCACAGACGGCCATGCATCGCCAGAATTGTTGCATCTGCTGCAGATCACCGTGGGCGGGATCGCGTTTGGGATGAAAAGCACCGGGTAAGCAAGGTGATGGTAGCCAAGGTTGGCGCTTTTCCAACCGTGCTCTTTCCGTCATAATAAACCCAGGGTTAACTCAAACCGCGAGTTAACCGTGGCTGCCTTTGCTACCTTTGCGGTCCTTGTGTGTCTGTGTGAGGCCGTACATCTTTTCCTACCTTCTGGACAAATGGCCCTTGCGCCAAATCGCTGGTCTTGCCTATACTAATTAAACGCGTCGCGTGCCCGTGATGGACTTTTGGGCATGCGGTTCATCTCTTTTGGGCCTGTAGCTCAGCTGGCTAGAGCGCACCCCTGATAAGGGTGAGGTCGGTAGTTCAATTCTACCCAGGCCCACCAATGTAATCAATTGGTTACGCAAAACATGTTTTCTACGCAATTCAAATTTGGGTACACTTTTGGCGGGTTTATCCCAAAACCGGGGGGGATTGTGCCAAGGCAGAGGGTAGCTGTCCCTATGACGTGATGGTGAGCGGGCTTGCCTTGCGGGTGGGCAAATGGCAGCACGGCTGGCGCGGGCTCGGATCGGCTCGTTCGGGTTGGGTGATTGCGGTAGGCGTATTCGCTGGCGCATCAGGAAACCATTCGGCAACTGGCGTTGATGCCGGGTGTACCGTGCCGGTATGCCCCTTAAACGATGGTCGATGCCGTGCCGGTTTACGTCACCTACTGTCTCGCAAGCCGGATAACGCCATGCTTCCCATGCGCGACACCGGGGCGGCCTTAAACGCGCTGGCAAGTGGCCGGGGTGTCTGGCTCAAATTTATAATGCTGGCCGTGGCGTAATCGCGTCTTGGCCGTCCCCACTCAACCCCGTGCGGAGTGACTTTCTATTTCCTTTTACCCCCTCTAAAACGCGGGGGACACGGGGGACAGAGGGACAAGCCTCTATTTATGCGGGTAAAAGTGTCCCTCTTCAGAAAATCGTTGGGGGGACAAACCGAGAGACGGGGGGGACGAGCTAACGCTAGGCATCAGCAAAGCGCCGGTAGGCCGCATCTATTCGCAGCCTGCCCGATGGCCGTCCTGCCGGT
>JBOGJX010000406.1:0-4776 GCA_050745285.1 Terriglobia bacterium | reverse complement strand
GAACGGTGTAGCGGCGACTTTACGCCGCCACAAGTCAAATGATTTCAATGCGGATTGGCGGGATAAACCCGCCGCTACACGTTTTTCAGCATCCTGTTAAAACTCTGCAGTATGGTTTTTCATCAATAGAAAAAAGCCACAGAGTTTTAAAGGCAAAACTCTGCGTTACAACTGTCTCATTTGCCCCCCGGCGTCGTGCGTTCCCAAGTATACTCGAAGAGGCGATTGGCGGGCATCGACCGTTCGCGGCACGATTTAACCCAATCACCCTCCGGAAGCCGCAAATTAATGAAATCTAACGAAAATAACCCTTGACACTGGTCCCACGACCCATTTATAGTTGTGGACGAAAGTGGCTAAAAATGGTCTAAAGTAGTACGAATCGGTTGCTGATTAGGCTTTGTGAAGGCTATTGGGGAGTGGAGATGCTGCGCGGTAGTTACACTGCCACGGTGGATGCGAAGGGACGCCTGAAGATCCCGGCGGCATTCAAAGCGTTGATCGACGAGAAGTACGGGCCCGAGTTCTACATCACGAGCATGGATGGGCAGTCCGCTCGAATTTATCCGTTGGCGGAATGGCGGAAGATCGAGGAGAAGCTGGGCGCCCTTCCCTCGATGAAACTAGCCATGAAGAGGCTTCTCGACCGAACGAACCTCTGGGGCCAGATGGCGCGCATGGACGGGCAAGGAAGGGTGCTGGTTCCCCCTCAGTTGCGTGAGGCCGCAGGCGTGCGGGGTGAGGTGAAGGTGCTGGGTTATCTGCATTATATGGACGTCTGGAATCCGGAGAGGTTTATGGAACACCTCGAGCAGGATCCGTTGACCAGCGAAGACTTGGAGACGCTCAGCGGTCTGAATATTTAAGCGCTTGGGCGCGGCTCCGCAAACAGGCGCGTCACCTATGCACGTTCCGGTTTTGCTGCCCGAAGCTCTGGAGTTTTTGAACGTCAGGCCCGGCGGGACTTACATTGATGCAACGCTCGGGGGTGGCGGCCATGCGGAAGGCATCTTGCAGAGACTTGGGGGCGGGCGGCTTTTGGGCATCGACCGCGACCCCGAGGCTATGGCCCGGACAGGGGAGCGACTCCGGCCGTTCAAGGAAAAGTTGGTCATGATGCACGGCAACATGGCCCAGATCGGAGAGCTGCACCGGGCGAGCGGTCTCGCGCCCGCCGATGGCTTGTTGGCAGATCTTGGAATCAGCTCGTGGCAGATCGAAGATCCCGCGCGGGGATTCAGTTTTGATCGTCCTGGGCCGCTTGACATGCGAATGGATCCGGAGGAGCCGCTGACCGCCGCGGAGTTTGTGAACCGGCGCCCGGAGCAAGACTTGGCGGATTTGATCTTTCGACTTGGTGAAGAGCAGCACTCGCGCCGAATCGCGCGAGCCATTGTGAAGGCCCGTCCTATCCGAACGACTGCCGAGCTGGCGCAGGCAGTGCGAGGTGCAATCCCTTCCGGGGCGGGCCTCCGCCACCTTCATCCGGCCACGCGCACGTTTATGGCGTTGCGGCTAGCGGTAAACCAAGAGATGGAAAATCTCGACGGCTTCTTGTCCCAGGTCCTTCAGGTGCTGGCTCCGCAGGGCCGCTTGGTGATCATCAGTTTCCATTCGCTTGAAGACCGGCGGGTGAAGCGGGCGCTGGTGAGTTGGCGTGAAGAGGGACGCGCGAGCATCCTCACGAAGAAGGTTGTGCGGCCGGGGGAAGAGGAGATGCGCGCTAATCCGCGATCTCGGAGCGCGAAGCTAAGGGCAGCCGAAAAGGCGGCCGCATAGGGTTGCGGAGGACTGAAGCGCCGTCTGGGCCGCGAGGAAAGGGCAAAGGAAGAATGCTATGGCTACAGCACCGGTGGTTGTTCCCGATTCCGGGAAGCGCTTGCGAGCGCCCGCGGTGCGCCTCGCTGGCCATGCGCGTTATCCTGACGTCTATTTTCACAAGGCGGTCGACAACTCCCACTTGGTGCGTGAGCCCGATCCCGCCGAGCGCCGCCAATTCGTCCGGCTGCTCGGCGCCTGTGCCTGCATTTTTCTGGTTATTTTCGGCATCGCATTGCTTCACTTCGAATGCCAGCACTATGGCTACGAGATTTCGCAGTTGAAGTCCGAGAGCGCTCAGTTGAGGGAGTCAAACCAGAAACTGCAGCTCGAGCAGGCGTTGCTTACCGACCCGCAGAGGATCGACCAGTTGGCGCGCCAGGACTTGGGCCTCCGGCCCACTCAGCCGCAGCAGGTCGTGCGGTTGGGTGGCGCGGAACCAGGGTTGCAACCGGGGCCGCAACCGGACGGCGCTCCCGTCATGGCGCGCAATTTCAACACGCTGACTCCCTCGCCCCGGGGGTCTTCGCGGGAGCCGTAGCGGATGCTGAAGAAGGTCACGGAGGCGGCTCCGCGCCGCTCCCCTGCCTTTGTAGAGACCGGATTCCGGCGGCGCGAGGCCGCTGCAACCTCGGAACGAGAGCGCTTTTCAGCGTCCAAGCTCAATGCCCCGGCCCGCTATTCCTCACACATCGGACGAAGCATCGCCCATGCTGCGCCGCGGCCTGATGCTCGCCGCGGTCTTTGCCGTATGGATGGTCTTGATCGCCGCCCGCCTGTATTACCTCGAAGTCATCGAATACGTGCATTGGCTCGACCGCGCCCAAGGACAGCAACAACGCACAATTGAGTTGGCCCCGCAACGCGGCGTGATCTATGACGCCCACATGCGCCCGCTTGCCATGAGCTTGCCCGTCGACTCCGTCTACGCCGTGCCTTCACAACTGACAGACCCCGGCACGGCGGCAAGGCTGATCGCTCCGGGATTTGGACTTAGCGCCCGGGCCCTCGATGCCCGCTTTGACGCTTCCCGATCCTTTTGTTGGGTTGAGCGTAAGATCACCCCGGCGCAATCCGCGCGCATCCGCTCGCTCGACCTAAAGGGGATTTATTTTCAGAAGGAAATGAAACGGTTCTATCCCATGAAGGATCTCGCCGCCAGCGTGGTGGGCTACGTGGGAATGGATGACCGTGGGCTCGGCGGCCTCGAGCAATCACTCAACAGTGTGATTCGCGGGCAGCCCGGCCATGCTCTCGTGATGGAGGATGCGCGCCGCCAGACATTCCAATCGCTCGATGAAACGGGCCAGCCGGGCATGAACGTGGTACTGACGCTCGATACCGGCCTCCAGTACATCGCCCAGAGGGTGCTTGATGCAGACATCGCCAAATGGCACGCCAAGGGCGGTGTGGTCGTGATTCAGAACCCGGAGACCGGCGCGATTCTGGCCATGGCCAGCGCCCCGACGTTCAATCCCAATGATTACGCGCGCACCCCGCCCCAGGATCGCATTGACCGTGGGGTCGGTTGGATTTACGAGCCGGGCTCGGTGTTTAAACTAATCACCATTTCTTCGGCGATTCAAGACGGCGTGGCTCGTCCGACTGATCTTATCAATTGCCAGATGGGGGCCATCCAGCTTGGCGGCCGCACGATCCATGATGTCGCCGACGACGTGCGGCGCGAGCGCGGTGGAATGAATGACATGACCGTGAGCCAGGTGTTTGCCTACTCGAGCGATGTGGGCTCGGTAAAACTGGCTCTGCGCCTCGGAGAAGACCGATTCTACGATGACATCCGCAACTTCGGGATCGGGCAAAAAACCGGCATCGGCTTGCCAGGGGAGGAGCGCGGATTGCTGATGCCGCCAGATCGCTGGTCCGGGGTTTCGATCGGCGAATTCGCCATTGGCCAAGGCGTTGGCGTCACGCCCATCCAACTGATTGACGCCTATTCCGCGATCGCCAATGGCGGAACTCTCATTCAACCCCGCATCGTGAAGGATATATTTCGTGGAGACGTGCACCACTCCCCTCCGCCGCAGTGGAGCCGGCGGGTGGTCACGCCGCAGACTGCCACATCCATGCGCCAGATGATGGCTGGCGTCATGAGTTTCGGATCCGGCGTCGGTGCGCAGCTTGACGGCTATTCGGCGGGCGGCAAGACGGGCACGGCCCAGAAAGTGGAAAATGGCCGCTACTCGCACACGCATTTTGTGGCGTCCTTTATTGGTGTCGCCCCCCTTCCGCATCCTGCGCTTACCATTCTCGTTTCGATTGACACGCCGGTGGGCGGCCACTATGGAGCAGAAGTTGCGGCGCCGGCGTGGCGCGAGATTATGCAGGAATCGCTAAACTACCTTAACGTTCCACGCGACCAGCCACTGAAGGCCGCCACGTTGATGGCGGCAAAATTCTCGCTTGAGGGTCCTCAGCCTGCAATGACGCAGGCAGCGGACCCCGCGCTATCACCCGAGCCGCAGTCCGTTCTGGACGCGCAGCCGGAGAGTTTACCGCCTTCCTCGACGACAGCGGCGGCGAACGCCGCTGCGCAGGGAGCCACCGTGATGATCGACGCCAGGCCCCTGATAACGGTGCCGGATTTTTCCGGCCTGGATGAAAGTAAAGTAGCCAGAGAGTGCCAGGTGCTGGGCTTGGAGTTGACTCTGAGTGGCTCCGGACTGGCCGTGCGTCAAGACCCTGCTGCCGGCTCCAAGGCGCCCGCGGGGTCGAAGATCGAAGTGGCGTTTTCGCGGTGAGAGCAGTAACCAGGCTTCGCCTCAGACCCACAAGGCGCGTTCCGCGGCTTCGCCGCTCGCTGTGCGGAATGGCTGTGCCATTCCGGGTGGAGGATCAAGTTTTAATACTCTCGCTGGCCCGTCCCGAGCCCGCTCACGGCGTGCCCAACGAGGATTAGGTCCGTAGGGGCGCTGCTTGCCGCGCCCACTAGTTTTGGGC
>JBOGJX010000405.1:0-4652 GCA_050745285.1 Terriglobia bacterium | reverse complement strand
AGCTACGACCGGTTTGGCAACATGACTTGCACGCAGAACCAGTACACCAACGGCTTGTGCCCGCAATATTCCTTCAGCGCGTCCACCAACCAGATCAGCAATTCCGGCTACACGTATGATGCTTCGGGCGACCTCACAAACGACGGCGTGCATTCATATCAATATGACGCCGAGGGGCGGCAGGTCGCGGTGGATAATGGCTTGACGGCGAGCTACGTGTATAACGCCTTGGGCGAGCGGGTGGAAAGGGACGTGGGCGGGAGTTACACGGAATACGTGTTTGGCAAAGACGGCAACCCGCTGGGGGAAAACAATAGAACCAGTTGGGTAGACACCTGGGTGGATTTCCAAGGGCAGCACATCGCGCATTACGAGAACAACGAGACGTACTTCATCCACTCGAACCAGGTAGGCACGGCGGGCATGGTGACAGATTACAGCGGCGCGGTGGTGCAGGACGAGCTGCATTATCCCTGGGGCCAGGTCTGGACCATGGCAGGCACGCAGCAGGAAGAACGCTTCGCCAGCCTGCATCACCGCGACTCCGCCACGAATCTTGACCCCACCCATTTCCGCATGTATTCATCAGACATGGGCCGCTGGATGAGGCCAGATCCGGCCGGGAGATGGTCAGCAAATGCCCGCAGGCCGCAGTCATGGAATCGTTACGCTTACGTGCTCAATAATTCGACGAACTTCGCCGACCCGTATGGGCTGTGGACGTTCTCCGTCGGTGTTAGCGTCAGCGGCTCGGTAGGGGGCTGGAACTTTAGTTATGCTGGTGGAGTAGCCGTAGATGGTAACGGGAACGTCGCAACCTTCAATACTTATGGTGGCGGAGGCCTGTACCTCGGAACCGGCGGCCTGTCCGGTGCAGTGGACTTTGGGATTTCCAATGGTGCGAACGTCACTGATCTGACAGGCCCGTTCTATTCGGAGGGCGGTAGTGTAATAGGGCCGGATGGTGTAGGCGGCGAGGGGTCGGTTAGTTATGGGCCGAGCTCTGACGGTCCGGTAACTGTCGTAAGCGGCGGTGTAGCTGCTGGAACCCCGGGCGCGAATTTCACCATTGGTGCAACCGTGACCGATGTGGAAGAATACGATTGGACTAATGCGGGAATTATTGATGGTCAGTCCGGTTATTGTCCGGTTTGCGAGAACTCAAATTTTTGCTGAACTGACGTCGGGAGTCCAGGCCTCGCCGATGGGCCAGAATGCGCCGCAGTTCGGCTCTGACTCCTGTTCTCCTGAACGCACCGAAGCATGGTAATTGCCGGATGCCTAAGCTGATGAACCGATGGATGATCCTCGCTCTCCGATTTATCGGGGTAAGTGCGTTGATATTCGGGCTGTTTGCATACGGAGAGGCGCATGATCGGGGCTTGGTGCCAAAGTGGGGTGATGAACTGTTCTCCATTGGATGGCCGGTTGGAATGGTCGTGCTGGCTTTGATCTATTTCCGTGCTAATGGAAGCCGAGCCTTCGGCATGTCAACGCCTTTACGTTTTGCGTTGCGCCCAGAAGAGGAGCTCATTTTTGCTGGTAACTTTCTCGGCGGAGAATTCTACCCAGATGCGGACCACCTACCTCAGAGCCAAAACCTTTTAGAGTGGATCGACCAGAAAGAATTCTCCCATAGGATGATGATGAAGGTGTGGGTAACGAACTACCGCGTTCTCATAGGGACGCCTTGGGGCCGTGTTCAGCGGGTTATCCCAGTAGCCGACATTCAAAGTTTGACAGCCGTACCCAGCCCCCGTCCTTTCAAACGAGCGTTCATTTTCCGATTCAAGTATATGAATAGATCGGAGGCGCTCAGAATTGGGGCTGGAAGCCGCTCGCGCGGTTTAGTCCATGCTCTTCAGGGTGCCATTGACGCGGAATCCGGTCTGAGGTCATCGGAGGGAGCGAAAGCGATCGATGGGAAAGGGCACGAAGACCTCTATTTGTTGCTCGTGGTTGCCGGATCAACTCTCTTTGGAATAGGCCTGAGCCATGAGACCGGTCACTTGGCACTGTTTCCGATATGCGTCTTGGGTGGTGTGTGGCTATGGAAGGAAATCAGGCAGCCGCAAAGGTAGTTGCGTGGCAAGCGCCATGCTAATCCGGTTCCAAATGTCCAAACGCGGCGAATACTGCAAACCTGGTGATGCAATTCCGGACGCGATGTGGCCAACGCCCCCATTACCACCCTTTATGCCCGGCACGGTCGGATGCCTCTTTTTTTCCCGGGGTCGAGGACGCGGGCACGCCATACCAGACATGGCGATTGCTGACGAGCTTGCCAAGCTGCGTGGCGACATTGATCTCAAGTTTGTTTCCTACGGAACAGGCGCCATGACTTTCACGGGGCATCGCAAACCTGTCATCGACCTGGAGATGCCTGATACAAACCCGCTCTGGACAACCGTAGTTCGCGCTGGACAGGTGATCGGCCAAATGCAGCCGGACCTCATTATCTCCCATGAAGAGTTCGCGGTGCTGCCCGTGGCGAAAATCTTCAATCTTCCGGCGGTCTTCATTACTGAATGGTTCGCCAACCCTGAAGATCTCCGAATGCAGACGCTTTCGTATGCTGACGAGGTGATCTTTATCGGGGACCCGGGCACTTCCGAAGAGCCGCCCTGCGTTGAAGGTAAGGTTCATTACACCGGGCCGGTATTGCGCTCATTCGCCTACGGCCGGTCTGACCGGGATCGCGCCAGACGAGAACTGGCGCTCCCGCAGGATGCGACCCTTATCCTGGTTGTACCCGGAAGCTGGACCGAAGAGAAAGCGCCGATCTGTGACATCCTTATGCCGGTGTTTAATGATCTCAAAGCCCCTCAAAAGCTGCTCGTGTGAATTGCAGGCGCCGATTACGAAATGTTAACTGAGCGCTTCGGCAGGCGGAGCGACGTGATCGTCAAAGAGCACGATTGGCAGATGGATCGGTTGATGGTGGCAAGTGATCTGGCCATCACAAAGGCCAATCGCATAACGATCAAGGAGCTTGCGGCGTTAGGCGTCCCTTCCATTTCGATTTCACACGGTCTAAACCCGATCGACGACATGCTCATCGAGCGCATTCCCACCAACACAACCCTTGACGCGAGAACCGTTAGCCGCAAAATGCTGGCGGCGGCCATGGTAGACATTCTTAAAGAGAACGTAAACCGCATTCCGGACCCCGCCGATGGTCAACCTCCGGAGAGCAAGGGAGCCGCCTTAGCCGCGCAACACCTAGCCCGCACCATTGAAAAGCTAACGCAGCGAGGGAACGGAACGAGGTTTTCCACCATGCGATAAGCGGCAGACGGCGCAGACTAATCCAAAGCGGGTAGCCACGGTCAGCGCTTTCCTGACCGCGGGTGGCGCATACATTGGTTTGTATGTATGCGCCCAAGGGTCAATCCAGGTATGCTGATCGAGTGCGGCAGCGGCATTATTACGGCGAGAACCATCTACACTACCTCACCGCGAGCATCTACCGCCGCGTCCGCGTCTTCGATTCCGACCGATTCAAACTGAGGTTCACGCAGACGCTCGGCGCCCTCCGTGCCGAGTTGGACTTCAGGATCATCGGCTATGTCCTGATGCCGGAGCACTGCCATCTGCTGATCTGGCCGGGCCCTCTGGCGGATCCTTCCCAGATTATGCAGAAGCTGGCGGAGCGCACCGTTAACTTCATCCTGCGGACGTTGCGCCGCAATTTAACGTTACCCTGGTCCCAGAGGATGCTGAAAGGGTTCGAGCTGCCCCAGACGGTACGCCATCACGCGCATTACCGCGTTTGGCAGCGGGGCGGATATGACATGAACATCTGGAGCGAGAAGAAGCAGCTCGAAAAACTCAATTACATGCACAACAACCCTGTAAAGCGAGGCTTGGCCGCGCAGCCGGGTGACTGGCCGTGGTCAAGCTGGAGGTTCTATTATCGGGAGGATGCGTCGATCCTGGCGATGGACAGGACGCCATGAGGATTTGCGGGCGGGCTGGGATCGGGGCGCATACATAAAAACCAATGTATGCGCCACCCAGGGTGGGGAGTTCGCGGGTGGCGCATACATGAAAATCAATGTACGCGCCACCCATAGACAGCGGCACGCACACGCGGGTGGCGCAGATATGCCGGTATTTGGCATGTCTGCGGGAAGGGGATTCGTTCCCTGAATGCCCCTTGCGGACGTTCTTTGACGGCCAGGAGCGTTCCCAAGGAGCTGGGTGAGGTTCTTGTGGGCATCGCAGCCAGGCAGGCAATCTTCAAGCCGGCACCCTCGAAGTCTTCCACCTTCCGCCTGCGGGCCAGTCTTCGCCCGGCCAGGAGCCCGCGGATCTTAAGCTGCTCCGCCAACGCCGGGGCCTTGAGCGATCGTTGATACTTCTCAAGCGTCACCGGCACGGCGCATCCTCCCTGAGATAAGGCTTCGCAAGCTGCGTGTCTTGCTCGTGCGCCGAATAGACGCGCGGCTTCGAGCGGTAAGCGATGAAGTCTGAGAAGTAGTGCCGCTGCTTGCCGTACTTGAAGAGCATCAGCGCCGGGATGGCGGCCACGGTCACTGACGAGACAGGCCGGCAGATGCGCACCATTCACGACGCTCTGGGAAGGCTCACCGAGGTTGACGAGCCCGCCACAACGGTTGTGAATCCCGTTGCCATCGCGCCTTATTATC
>JBOGJX010000404.1:0-6557 GCA_050745285.1 Terriglobia bacterium | reverse complement strand
GTGTCTCCAGTGGCCGTAGCGCATGAAAGGCCGCCGCCGCTCGCGGTACGAAAGGGGGAACCGAAGGAACCGCCGTTTTCGGCGGGGTTAAAACCCCGCCCTTCCGCAAGTGCCAATCGTTTCATGAATAATCCGGGCTAAAGCGCGATACTGCCACCCAAATCCGGGCAACCCAAGGTCATGACGTTGGCCTTGCAGCCTCAAGATGCAGGAATTTATCCATCCGGCTGATAGCAAGCAAAGTACATCCATTCTAGCCTAATGGCCTCACAGATACTTTTATTTGTCTTCCTTCGGTGATACTCCTTGACGTATCAATCTACACGCTGCTCCGTCTCATGCGCTTGTGCCATGGCGGGGACAAAGCGGGATTGAGGTTGCACTGCACCCTCGGAGGGGGGTTCAGTCAGGCATAAACATCAAACACAGGGGGATGCTATGACGAAAATGCGTTTGCTTTGTTTCTCGCTAATGTTGCTTGTAATTGCGGCGATGTCGATGCCAGTATTTGGTACTACGGAGCAAGTTTCTCTCTACTGTAATCGTGATTCGTGCGCCGGCGTGACGATGGCGGCAACCATCGGTGCGGTGGGAGGAGCGGGCGCCACGTTTACAGGATTATCGATCGATGTTTCTTCCCAGTCTTTGCCGTCTGGAGGTTGGCTGGCAGAGATCCAAACTGCTGGTGCAACAACTGTAGGCACTGATGACGCGAACTATGATCTGTGGCCTGGCGAAAACGCTATTTATGCCGTCTACGCACCGGGCGGACGCATGGTGATCATCGAGAGCTCCGGCAGCGGAATCCCCTTTATGATCGCAACGTTTGACACCGCCCAGAGCCAGTTCGTGCCTACCGAAGTGGGTGAAAACAACCCGGACGGAAGGACCACTTTTGACGGCACATTCACTGTGATCTATTTGGACCGTGCCTTCTTCGGTGGAGAAGGCTGTCCTTCGGCGCCAGCCACCTGCGGCGCTGGCTCGATTCACCTCAAGGATAACCGTTTGGACTCGGAAGCCAATCTTACAATGGACGTGACCCCCGACCCGCCGACCGACCCATCGCCAGAGCCGGGTACGCTTGTACTTTCACTTCTGGGCGCTGTCTTTATTGCAACAATCATCAGGGTACGCGGAGAAGGCTGCTGGGGCTAGCGAAGGGACGTACTTTTGGCCGGAAAGCTATAGGTTTCCTGCACAGCAAGCGACAGAGCCGTGTTGTGCCTGACTGTTCGGCTATGGCGAGATTTTCTGGGCAATAGTTTTTGCCTGGGTGAAGAGCAGCAGGTAATCGTATCCGCCGGCTTTAGAATCCGTTCCGGACATGTTGAAGCCGCCGAACGGATGGGCGCCCACCATCGCGCCGGTGCACTTGCGGTTGAGATAGAGATTGCCCACGTGGAATTCGCCGGCTGCCTTTTCGAGCTTGCGATGGTTCTTGCTGTAGACCGCGCCGGTAAGGACGTACTCGGTGTTATTGGCGATTTCGAGCGCCTGGTCAAAATTCGTGGCGCGGATCACGGCCAGAACTGGTCCAAAAATTTCTTCTTGTGCGATTCTCGCCTCGGGCGCCACATCCGCGATCACGGTAGGCTCGATAAAGTGCCCCGGTCCTGCGGCTACCCGGCCACCGGCAAGCAGCCGGCCTTCTTTTTTCCCGGCGCTGATATATTCTAGGATGGTCGTTTTCGCCTTGGCGTTGATCACCGGCCCCATATCGCTCGCAGGGTCCTCCGGCGCACCCACCCGTATCTTTTCCACCCGCTCTTGCAGCTTGCTCAGGAAGGTGTCATAGACAGTTTCCACCACAATGGCGCGCGAGCAGGCGGAGCACTTCTGACCTTGAAAGCCAAAGGCGGCGGCGGCCACGCCCTCGGCAGCAAGCTCCAGATCGGCTTCGCTATCCACCACAATTGAATCTTTGCCGCCCATCTCGAGTATGGTGCGCTTCACCCACAATTGCCCCGGCGTGTGTTTGGCGGCAAGCTCGTTGATGCGCAGGCCCACGACTTTCGACCCGGTGAAGGCAACAAAGCGGGTGCGAGGATGTTTAACGAGGACGTCACCCACCGAGTCTCCGGGACCGGGCAGAAAATTCACTACGCCCGGAGGCATACCCGCCTGCTCCAAGGCTTCAAATAGTTTATAGGCGATGGTGGGAGCGTCGCTTGAAGGCTTCAATACGACGGTGTTTCCGGTGACGATGGCGGCCAGCGTCATCCCGGTGGTGATGGCTAGAGGGAAGTTCCACGGCGGGATCACAATCCCCACGCCCAGCGGAATATACTGCAAATAGCTTTTTTCACCCGCCACCGGAACGAGCGGCCGGGGCTTCGCCAGGCGCAGCATTTCACGCGCGTAAAACTCCGCGAAGTCGATGGCTTCGGCCACGTCTGCGTCGGCCTCCGCCCAGGTCTTCCCCACCTCGTAAACCATCCAGGCGGCGTATTCAAACTTGCGCTCGCGGATGATCCGGGCCGTCTCAACGAGAAGCTGAACGCGCTCCTCGGCGGCCGTGCGGCTCCAGGATGGAAAGGCCCTTTCCGCAGCCGCGATGGCGCGTTCCGCAAGCTCCGGAGTAGCCCTGGAAAAGCGGCCCACCACCTGCTCCTTATCTCCTGGATTCGATGAGATCAATTTTTCCGGCGTGGACACACGCTCGCCGCCGATGATCAGGTCATAGTCCTTCCCCAGTCCGCGCGCAACGTCCTTCAGCGCTGCTTCCATTTTCCGGGCATGCTCGGCGTTGCCTTTGAAATTACAAGCGGGTTCATTGCGAAAGTCTGGCAAGTTCATATGGCTTAAGTGAAATTCCCCTCCACAGCTAACGGGATGGCGCAGGGCGTCTTGCGCCATGTATGCGGTTTTCAAGGGTCGCATACATCGCAAGATGCGCTACCCGGGCTTGGATTGAATTCCTCTCCAGGGAAACAACGAGATCTTATCGCAGAACCCCTTCGAGCGGGCTGGAGGCTGCGGCGTAAAGCTTCTTCGGCATCCGCCCGGCGAGGTAAGCCTGGCGCCCGGCAAGGATGGCGTTCTTCATCGCCTGCGCCATCAGTATGGGATCCGACGCGCCAGCGATGCCGGTGTTCATTAATACGGCGTCGGCGCCCAACTCCATAGCAACGGCGGCGTCCGAAGCCGTTCCCACCCCCGCATCCAGAACTATGGGGATATCCGGAAGCATTTCGCGCAGGATGCGGATATTGGCGGGGTTCTGTATGCCCAGGCCTGAGCCAATGGGCGCTCCCAGCGGCATGATGGCGGCCGCCCCGGCCTCCATCAGGCGGCGCGCGCAAATGAGGTCGTCGTTGGTGTAGGGCAGCACCACGAAGCCCTCGCGGGCCAAAACCTCCGTGGCCTTCAGCAGCTCGAAGTTATCGGGGAAAAGGGTCTTCTGATCGCCAATAACTTCCAGCTTGATCCAGTTGGAAAGCCCCGCTTCCTTGGCTAGCCGCGCCGTGCGAATGGCCTCCTCGGCGGTGTAACAGCCGGCAGTATTTGGAAGGATGAACAATTTTTCCCGGTCGATATAGTCGAGCAGCGATTCCTTGCCGCGATCCGCAATGTTAACCCGCCGCACCGCCACCGTGACAATCTCCGCGCCCGAAGCCTCATGGGCGCGAGCCATCTCCTGGAAGCTCGCGTATTTTCCTGTGCCCACGATCAGCCGCGAGCGGAACTGCCTTCCGGCGATTTTGAATGTGTCGTTTTCCATGCAATCTCCTTCAAGTCTATTGTAGCCAAAGAAAAGCTAAAAGTTGACTCCTTCCGCCCGTGGCCGCTGTCGTAGGGGCGCTGCTTGCTGCGCCCTAACAACTTGCTCATTGAGAGGGCGCGGCAAGCAGCGCCCCTACGAGCCCAACAAATGCCTGCGGCGAGACCCGGCAACGCCTTTTTCGCTTGAGATTCGTCTTTTCTTCGCCTATAATTCGTAGGTATCAAGGCAACGTGACGGACCCCTGCATGGAGGAGATCATCATGGCCCTGACCCAGCGGCAAAAACAGGTTTTGGATTTCCTGGCTAAATTCATCACGCGGAGGGGCTACTCGCCGAGCTTCGAGGAGATCGGAGAATCCCTCGGTCTTTCCTCCGTGGCCACTGTGCATAAACACATTGAGAACTTGGAAAGGAAGGGTTTCATCCGGCGCGGCTACAATCAGAGCCGGTCGATTGATGTGGTGGCCATGCCGGGGCCAGTTCCCTTCGGCCCGGTCCGCCGCTCGGGCCAATTAGGCCGATTGAATAAGACGGCAGCTCATGCCCGTGCGGGAGCGGTTCAGGGGCGCGGCTTTACCGGCGCTGGCGACCTGCCCGTGAGCATGGAGTTTCCGCTGCTCGGAAGAATTGCGGCGGGCTATCCGGTGGAAGCGTTTCCGGCCACCGAGACCTTCTCGCTGGGTGATTTCGCCCGAGGCCGCGGCGATATTTTTGTGCTCAAGGTAAAGGGCGACTCGATGATTGACGACCACATTTGCGACGGAGATTACATCCTGGTGGAGCGTTCGAGCGAGGCGCCTAACGGCGAGATTGTGGTCGCGCTGGTCAACGGCACGGACGCTACGTTGAAGCGAATCTTCCGCGAAGCGGGCGGGAAAGTGAGGTTACAGCCAGCCAACGCGCAGATGGACCCGATTGTTCTTCCGGCGCGGAGCGTGCGCATTCAGGGCCGCGTGATCGGCGTGCTGCGGAAATACTAAGCTGCGGGGAGATTTCGCATCGCTTGATGATGAAAAGCCTGCTCGTGGCGGCGACGCCCGTGCCTTACTCCAAGCCCTCGGTCTTCACCTCCCCGACGCGCCACCGCACCGGGAGATTGCTGTGGACACGCGGAAAAAGCTGCCAGGGCGCCGCAAACCCCGTTAGAGTACAGTGGTTTGCGCGAATACCCTTACTCCGGCTTAAAGGTGAACATCCGCTACGGAGTCCTGCGCCTGGGGATGCGGAGCCTATTTCAAGACCTCGCTTTAGTGGCATGAGACATCGACAAAAGATTTTTCATTTTAACGGCCAAATGGTCTTGATCACCTTGTTAAGTTATTGCAGGCAATGGGATAGAGAAAGAATTGGTGCCGAAGAGAGGACTCGAACCTCCACACCCTGTCGGGTACTACACCCTGAATGTAGCGCGTCTGCCAATTCCGCCACTTCGGCAAGGGAGCACATGGTGGCCGGCGGATTACCATAAATCTGATTTTAACCCGCAAGCCCGTTGATTCATGTTGCCATTGAGCGCCCATCCTGTCAACAATTGCAGAAAGGCGCGGATTCCGCTGTGGGCCCGGCAAGGAGAACGCTTTTGACGGCACGCTGCTTGCTACGTCTTCTTCTTCGCGCTCAAGTATTCTTGAATTGTGACGCCTACCTTCTGCCGGAAGTGGTCCGCGAAGGAAGCAAGGTCCGCTCCGGTTTCGTCCCACTCAACGCTCACCACGCGATGCATGGGATAGAACGTCGTCGACACGGCTACCTGGGCCTCCTCGGGATGCCGGGCTTGGCGGATCAAGTCATCAAAAGCATCGACCCGGATTCCCTGGAGGGTAACTCCTTCAGCCTTGAGTTGCCGGAGCGCGCCCCAGATCTTTTCGTGCGGGTTCGTCAGCGTTGCGATCACAATAGTACCGGGTTCCATCATTCGCCTCCAATGCCCAAGAGGGCCGAAGCCCGCGCTCGAGCGTCGCTTGTGATTCAAGGCGGAAATCAGCCCGCGTCATACGCGCGCAATTGCGGGTCCACGCGGAAGCTCGCCTCCGTCAATTTTTGCACGACCTCGACCGTGCTTCCAGCGGCAATTTCCTTCAGCACGAGGCCGTCCCGGGTGACGTCGATCACGGCAAGCTCGGTCACGATGGAATCTACTACGCATGTTCCCGTAAGAGGTAGGGTGCAACGGTTCAGGACTTTGGGCCGCCCATCGCGCGTGGTGTGCTCCATCGCCACAATCACGCGGTTCGCGCCCGCCACCAAGTCCATGCTGCCGCCCATGCCCTTCACCACCTTCCCCGGAATCATCCAGCTTGCGAGGTCGCCATTTTCGCTCACCTCCATGGCGCCGAGCACCGTGAGATCAATTCTCCCACCGCGGATCATGGCGAAGGAGTCGGCGCTGGAAAAATAAGCTGTGCCCGGAATTTCAGTGACGGTCTCTTTTCCAGCGTTAATTAAGTCTGGGTCTTCTTCGCCCTCGAACGGATAAGGGCCAACACCCAACATGCCGTTCTCGGATTGCAGAATCACTTCGATCCCTGGTGGAATATAATTTGCCACGAGCGTGGGGATGCCGATGCCAAGGTTGACGTAGTAGCCGTCTCTTAGTTCACGGGCGATGCGACGCGCGATGATTTCACGTTTGTCCATGCTCTTGCCCTATAGAAAACCGCAGAGTTTGAAAAGCAAAACTCTGCATTGCAAGGTCATGAAATCTTGTTTTTTTAGCAAGATTTCCGCGAGCTGTCATTCTGAGCGCAGCGAAGAATCTGCTTATTCCATGGTTCACAAACAGATGCTTCGCTGCGCTCAGCATGACATTTCCTTTGGTTGCGGCCGAAGG
>JBOGJX010000403.1:0-3180 GCA_050745285.1 Terriglobia bacterium | reverse complement strand
GCCCGCCATGCCGTCCGCCCCACATCTACGGCGCATCCGGAAGCGCAATCCCACTTGGACGAAATCAAGCGGCTTTACGCCGCGGGTGAATGGGATGAAGTGGTCCGCCTGACGTCTCCTGAGACCCGTCCTGAACCTGGTTCTGGGCTTAGTTCTGAACCGGGCGGCGCGCCCGATCTTGACTACTATCGCGGCATGGCCCTCGCAAAACTTAAGCGATGGCCCGAGGCTGAGGCAGCCTTTGAGCGTGGCGGCAAGACGGCGCCGCACGACAAGCGGTTTCCCACCGAACTCGCCGGTATTGCATTTCTCGAAAAGCGTTACGGCGCGGCCAAGCGCGATCTGCAGCAAGTCTTGAGGATCGATCCCGGCGACGAGTATGCGAACAACTTCCTCGCCACGCTCTTCGCGCTGGACGATAATCTGCCCGCTGCGCTCAAATATTGGAATCGCATCGGAAAGCCGCAAATCCACGGCATCCATGTCGCGCCGCCACCGGACCTCGACCCGCTTCTCCTCCGCCGTGCTTTTGCGTTTTCTCCCGGAAACGAGCTTGGAGTGCGGAACTTCCGCACGACGCAAGCGCTCCTGGACTCACTAGGGATTTTTTCCCACCCCCGAATCAATCTTGAGCCGCTCCCCAGCGGCGAATTCAATGCGAACTTTTCGCCTGACCTGAGGGTTGGCCTGGGTGGCACGAAGCTGGAAGACGCTCTCTCTTTGCTGCGCGGCGCGCCCTATGAGACCATCTATCCGGAGTGGTTTAACATCCATCACAAGGCGCTCAACTTCTCTTCACTTTTGCGCTGGGATCCAGACAAGGAGCGCGTTGATGCGTCGCTCTCCGCCCCGTTTGGGGACAATCCCCGGTGGCGTTACCGGCTCCATCTCGACGACCGCCGGGAAAACTGGGACCTCTCCCACACGTTCTTCGCGGCCGCGGATCCCGTTAATGATATGCAGCTTGAAAAGATTGAGGGTGGCGGGGAAATCCAATCCATCGTCAGCGGCCGCTTGCGATGGACCATGGGACTTGACGCCTCAGGGCGCACTTTCCGCAACGTGCGTTGGAATAACCCTTCGGCGGCAGGATTTTTCAGGAATGGGTTTGCCCTCGAATATCGCGCCGGAATCGCAGCCCGGCTGTTCGCCGTTCCGGAGAAGCGCTTGAGCCTTGATGCGGACGCTTCCGCGCAACTTGGTAAGTTGTTTGCGCACGATTCAAGCCCATTCGCGCAAGGCGAAGCGGGCCTCATGGCCCACTGGTTTCCGCGCGCCCAAGGGGATGATTATCAGATGACCAGCCGGGTTCGCGCCGGAAATACCTGGGGCATGGCCCCTTTTGATGATCTGTTTATCCTAGGCCTTGAGCGCGACAACAATCTATGGCTGCGCGCCCATATCGGAACCTCGGACGGAAAGAAAGGCAGTGCGCCATTGGGAAGGAGGTACGAGCTGGTGAATTGGGATGACTTCAAAAGCGTCTATCACAACGGATTCATCAGCTTGAAGATAGGCCCGTTCCTTGATGCGGGTAAAATCAGCGATCCCACGCGAGATTTCGGCTCACGGCGATGGCTGCTGGATACTGGCCTCGAGTTGAAGGTGGAGGCGCTGGGTGGCGCGACGGTTGAACTCTTTTTCGGCAAAGACCTGCGCACCGGCCACAGCACATTTTACGGAACCACGGCGGAATACTGATAGTGGAGGGCGGATAGCCGCCATCGCTTCTTCGCTTGATTTTTGCCGGGGCACCTTGTAAGATCGCCGCTTGGGTAATCGAGGGTGCGAGTTTGACAGATTGCTGAAAAACCTCGCGCGAAAGGTGTAGCGGCGATTTTACATCGCCACAGGTCAAGCGTTCTCAGCGTGTTAATAGCGGCATAAAGCCGCCGCTACACGTTTTTCGGCAGCCTGGCAGAAACGGGAGGTAGTGGCGTATGGCAACACACGGTCTGGAGGAAACCCATGACTCGGGGCGCCGCAAGGCATTAAAGAAGCTGGCCATGGGCGCGAGCGCAGCCACCGTCTTCCCGATTCTTGGGCAAGCCGCGACCCCGTCGCGTGACGCCCATGCGGCGATGGGTCCTGGCTCCATGGCGATGGATATGAATAGCGCTCCGCCGGTCCCTGACCCCAATTGGAAACCACTCTTCTTCGATGCGCATCAAAACGAAACAGTGATTGCCTTAACCGAGTTGATTATTCCGGCCACCGATACGCCCGGTGCCAAGGATGCCTTGGTGAACCGTACGATTGATCTCTTCCTGAACGACGAAGAGGCCGATACCCAGAGGGAGTTTCTCGAAGGACTCTCCTGGATTGACGGCCGGGCGATGAAGCTGCATGGAAAGCCATTCGTATATCTCACGGAAGAACAACAGACGGCTCTGCTTGAGCCGTTGTCCGATCCGGCGAATAGTAACCCGGAAGACCTGGCCGGAGTCAAGTTCTTCCAGGCGATTAAAGACGCAACGCTTTTTGGCTATTACACATCACAAGTTGGGTTGGATCAGGAACTGCACTACGGCGGTGATGACTATCATGACTCGTTCCCTGGCGCATGCACTCATCCAGAACATCAAAGCTGAGGGGTGAAAATGAAGCTTCGAATCATTTGTGCTGTTGCTCTTACGGTTGTAACTTTGGCGTTCGGCGGCCTGAGCTTCGCCGCCGCGTCCGGCACTGGTGCGGCTGGGCTTTTCAAATCAAAATGCTCCATGTGCCACGGGGTCGATGGCAAAGGCTACGCTGCGATTCATACGCCAGATTTTACCAGCGCCAAGTGGCAGGCCTCGATTACGGACAAGGAAATTGTTAGTGTCATCACCAACGGCAAGAAGGGGACGATCATGCCAGCTTTCGGCGCCAAGCTCAAAGCTGACCAGATTGACGGACTGGCCCATTATCTTCGCTCGCTGAACAGCGCAAAAAAGAATTAACCTGGGATTCAGGCTATGTTTCGCAGGATACGGAAAAGGTCTTTTGAGCTGTCATTCTCAGCCCTTCGGCTTCGCTTGGGTAAACTCCGCGAAGAATCTGCTTTTGTGTTTGTTCGGCAACTGCCGTGGAAATTCGATTAGGAGGACGGAAGGGCACGGCCGGTTTTCTCAAGATTGGGCCGTGCCGTAACGTGCTCCCCATTTTTGCTGTCTCCCGCTGCGGCGACGGGCGGTGCGC
>JBOGJX010000402.1:0-6663 GCA_050745285.1 Terriglobia bacterium | reverse complement strand
GGCGCGGCTTGATTTCCAATTGCGCCGGCTCAATCCGGCGCGCAGTGAGATCGAAAATGCCCTGAGCCTGTTCGAAACATCGCGCGCGACGCTTGCCAGCCGGGAGCTGCGGACGTCTTATTTTGCTTCCAAACACGATTATTATGAGCTGGCGGTCGCCATCCTGATGAAGCTCAGCCAACTCCATCCCCGTGAAGGGTACGCCACGCAAGCCTTGACGATGGCGGAGCGGGCGCGATCCCGCACTCTGCTTGACGCGCTTGACCGGGCGAACGCGCCGTCGCTCGCCGGCGTTCCGCCCGATCTTATGGCGCAGGAGCGTCACGTTCGTGAGGAACTGGATGCCGCGCATACGCGGTTGCGGGACGAGTTGGGAGCGAAGCCGGACAGCGCAAGTTCAGTTAAGCAATTGCACGCGCAGATTGAACATCTTCTGAATCAGAGTGACGGCGTTGAAGCCCGGATGCGCGCGGCGAGCTCGAGTTATGCGGCGCTCGCCCGCGGTGAGCCAGTCAAGGTATCTGACCTTGAGCAGCGCGTCGTAGCTGCCCATTCGGCGCTGCTTGAATACTGGGTTGGCGAGAAAGAAAGCTTCCTCTGGATCGTACAGCAGCATAAGGTTTCGAGCGCCATGCTGCCTCCGCAGAAAAAGCTCCGCGCTCTCGTAAGCCAATACCGCCGGAACTTGCTTGCTCGCGCCCAGTACCGCAGCGGCGAGGGCTTCGCGAAGCGGAGCCAACGCGTGGCCGCCGCTGATGCCCGACTCAAGGCCGAGGCCCTGAAGTTGGGCGATCTGCTCCTCAGCCCGGTACTGAAAATGCCGGGAGTGCAGAGCTTGTACATCGTTCCAGACGGACCGCTCTGGTCGCTCCCTTTCCCGGCGCTTCGTATCCGAACTTCGACGCATGGGCGCAGCAAGCAGAGCGCCTACACGATCCCGGTGCGGAAACACGGGGGAAGCGATGCTTCCCGCCAGCCTCGCGCCGGCGCAACCGAGTATGCCATCGCCAGGTTTGGGATGGTGGAAGAACCTTCAGCATCTGTGCTTCTTTCCCTGATGCGGCGCAGGTCGAAGATTGAGAGCACGCCGCGGGTGGCCATATTCGCGGACCCGGTGTATACGGCCAATGATCCGCGGGTATCAGGGCATGGCCAGCATGGCGAGGGCGTGGAAAATCCGGCGGCCATCACGCGCTGGGTGACGGAAGCGGGCATGGCGCGCCTCCCAAGGCTTGCCGGTTCGCGCCAGGAGGCGCTCGGCATCGCTGCGCTTGCCGGGCCGGGAGATGCTGTCTTGCACATGGGCTTTAATGCGCAGCCCGCGATCGTCCGCCATACCGATTGGAACCGGTATACCATCGCCCACTTCGCCACGCACGCCATGATTAACGCCGCGCATCCGGCGTTTTCGGGTATTGTATTGACGATGGTGAACCGCCACGGGGTTCCAGAGGACGGAGTTCTATGGCTGAATCAGATTTACTCACTGCGGATGCCGGTGTCTCTTGTGGTGCTTAGTGGATGCCGCACGGCCGCCGGCCGTGACATTCCGGGCGAGGGCATTGCCGGACTTTCCCGGGCGTTCTTTTTTGCTGGCGCGAGCCGGGTGATGGGCTCGCTTTGGAGTGTCGAGGACCGGGAAACTCCTGTGCTCATGGAAGGGTTCTATCGCAAGCTTCTCGTCCGCCGCCTCGCGGCTGCGGCATCATTGCGCGCAGCGCAGATTCAAATGACCACGACGAAAAATTGGGGAGCGCCTTACTTCTGGGCCGGATTTGTTCTCGAGGGGCTTCCGAATTGAGAGGCAGTGGCAAGTGACAAGTGACAAGTGACGAGCAAAAAACAACGATGGGGGGACGCCTGGCGCGAGGTTATAAGGACCTGATCGTCTGGCAGAAGGGGATGGCTCTTGCAAAACAGATTTATCAGATCACACAGGCTTTCCCCGGTCCGGAAAGGTTTGGCTTAATTTCACAGATGAGGAGGGCAGCGGTTTCGATCCCTTCGAACATTGCCGAGGGTCAAGCGCGTCACACGACGAAGGAGTTTATTCAGTTCATCTCTCATGCGGAAGGCTCCGTAGCCGAGCTTGATACTCAACTGATTCTTGCGTCAGGTATCGGCTATTGCCTGGAGTCCGAGGTACAGGAGACTCTTGGCCTCCTTGAAGAAATCCGGAAAATGCTTAATTC
Source organism: Terriglobia bacterium (assembly GCA_050745285.1). Taxonomy (GTDB): domain Bacteria; phylum Acidobacteriota; class Terriglobia; order UBA7540; family UBA7540; genus RH2-MAG17b. The sequence continues at coordinate 4,471 of JBOGJX010000402.1, read as the reverse complement.
ACTACGGCGAAAACTGGAATCCAGTCTGTGATCACTTATCACTCGCCACTGTTTTTCGACTTGTGACTCGTCACTTGCCACTCGGCACTCGTCACTCGTCACTTGTCTCTGCTTTTACGGTGCTTGATTGAAAACTACCCGATGGCAGCTCGATGACGCCGCGTTTAACGCCATGCTGGCGGCCCTTGGCCCCGACCGGGACCACGCCACTGAGGAATACGAGCGTCTTCGCCGCCGCATGGTTCGCTTTTTCGCCCTTCACGGGAGTGATCAGCCTGAGGACTTGGCGGACGAAGCCTTCAATCGCCTGGCCCGGAAGGCGAGCGCGGGAGAGGTCATCCGCAACGTTCCGCACTATCTGGGTGGGATCGCCCGGCTCATCCTGAGGGAAGAGTACCATAACAAGCAGCGCCAGGAGCAAGCCCTGCGTTACCGCCCCCCGAACTTGACCACATCTCACGGCGATGGCGCAATTGATGCCATGGAATGTTGCCTCGAAGCACTGCCCCGGGAGCAGCGAAACCTTATTGAGCGATATTACAGTGGCGAGGGTCGCGCCCGGATCGAGACGCGCCGGCAAATGGCCCGTGAGCTTGCGATTTCACCGAACGCCCTCCGGAATCGCGCCCTACGCATCCGCGAAGAGCTTGAACAATGCTTCAAGGCGTCCCCCCATGATGTGGAAGGTACGTGATAGATCGCCGGATAATGTCACTTTAAAGGGTAGAGAACAAGTAATGAAACCCAACGACCAGAAGTTGCTGCTGCGTTATCTCCTCGGCGAATTGAAAGCTGACGAAGCGGCGAAGCTTGACGAGCGCCTGATCGCTGATGACGAGCTTCTTGATCGCATGGAAGAAGCCCAAAACGACCTCCTCGATGCGTATGCGGGCGGCAAGCTCAGCCCCGAACAGCGCGAGCGGGTGGAAAAGGCGCTGCTGCATTCCTCCGGACAATTGGAACGCCTGCGCATGGCGCGCTCGCTCGAAGCCCGGCAGCCCATCGCCGCCGCCCCAAGGGCCGTTCCGGAATCTCGCGCCAGATCCGGCGCCTGGCGATTGGGGCTCGGCTTAGCGTGCGTAGCCGCGGTTATCGCGTTCGCGGTTTTCTTGGGTCGCGGGCGGTTTCGTCATGGTGGGCGCATTGGAATTGGAAATGAACCGGCCTCCGTGGCGTCTAACCCCGCCGCGAAGATGCCTGCCCCAGCCTCATCTTCGCCGCCAGCCGGCGAAAGTACATCCGCGGTCCCCATGCCTCAAAAGGCGCCCTTCGTTCTTCTGTTGGGCGCTGGCGTCATGCGAGGTGATGGCGCGCTTGCCAACGTCACGCTGCCCCGCGGCCTGAAAACGCTTGAGGTGCAGGTCCTGATCAGCTCCCACGAAACCGCTTCTCACTACGATGTTCGAGTTTTGTCCGCAAAAGGCAACTTGATTAGAACCCTCAGCGGATTGACCCCGAAGGAAATCCTTTCGCAGCGATTGCTCCAGTTTCAGATTCCCGTGAGCGACCTTCCCACCGGCATTTATGACTTTCGTGTCTTCCGGATTGGCGCGGGAAGCAACCTCGCTGCTTCCTACCGTGCCCGCCTCCGCCGCCAGGATTGCTGATCTGGGTAGCGCAGACCTGGGTTTGTCAGGTTTGCGCCACCCACTGCCTCCTTCCTTGTATCGCATTGCTATTATCGATGAAATAAAATGCGCCCAATTTGGAAATTTATTTTTTTCATCGATGGTTTTCGCGTGATATTTCGCCCGGTTTGATCACTATGGGTTGTAGGTTGTAGCGCAGCGCGGCAGAGCCGCAACCAAACCAATGTCCTCCTGAGCGAAGCGAAGGATCTGCTTCTACCAGACGACAACTGGGAAAAGCAGATTCTTCGCGGAGTTTACCCTGAGAAGTAGCGCAGAGTTTTGCTTTTAAAACTCTGCGGCTCTTTACAACCATTAACCATGAGGCACGTTTTTTCGGAGGGGAAAATGAAAGTTCGCTTTAGCTCGTCACTCGTTATTCGCCGCTCGTCACTTGTCACTCGTCACTTGCCACTGCTTCTCCTGCTTGTTGCTGTGGGCCTCACAGCCAGTCCGGCCTTGGCGCAGACCACCGCGAATTGGAATGACGGTAACGGCAATTGGACGACCGCGTCCGACTGGAACTGCCCCACCACGGGCGTGAATTGCGTGCCGAACAATAGCGGCGGCAACACGTACAACGTGGTCATCAACTCCAGCGGCGGGAACGTAACGCTCGACCATACCTCCAGCTTGTCGAGCGTTACGATTAACGCTCTCACGCTGGGCGCGGGGAACCAGCTTAACGTCAGCGACGCAGAGTCGCTGACGGTGAATGGCAACCTGGACAACTCCGGGTCGTACACCCAGGGTTACGCCGCGACTGCGGCCACTGTGGTGACGGTGAGCGGGAAGCTGACGAACGAAGCTACAGGGAATATGCGCCTGTATGCCGACTTCAGTAACTATCAGGGAACAATGAACGTGGGGACGCTGGCAAACTCAGGAAACCTCGAGATCGACTCTCAACAGACAATGAACCTGACGAACCAGCCGGGCGGAGTGACGGACATTGTGGCGGGATCAACGCTGAACCAATACGGAACGTTCAACGTGACGAACGGGCTGAACGGGCCGGTGACATCGGCGGCGCTGGCGAACCTGGGGTCGATCGAAGGGAACCTGACATTAGGGAGCGCGGATCAGGCGCTGACGATCACACCCGGTGGAACAAGCGGCGGGACACTGACGAACACGGGCCAGCTCAACGTAACCAACGCGCAGCAATTAACGGTGAGCGGCAATCTGGATAACTCCGGGTCGTACACCCAGGGTTACGCCGCGACTGCGCCCACTGTGGTGACGGTGATCGGAACGCTCACGAACGAAGCTTCAGGGACCGTGCATCTGTATAACAACTTTGGCGGCTATCAGGGAACGATGACCGTGGCTGGCTTGAATAACGCCGGCACTGTCTACATCGATGGTGGCCAGACGCTGGCCATCAACCCCACCTTGCCCAATCCCCCTAGCGAGGGCTTAGTTTCTACTGAAACCAACAGTGGGACGATTAATCTGGCGCCGAGTTACTCGACCTCGGGCTCCACCCTGGCGTTCAACGATGGAGGCGCGGCTAACACGATTAAGCTCTCCGGCAAGGGCTCGATCAACCTGTACAACGTGAACGACGCGATCACCAGCGACGGCTACACTCTCACGCTGGAGAACGTAGATAACACGATCCAGGGGACCGGAAACATCGGCAAGGGCGTGTCTGAGCTTATTAACGATGCGGGCGGCACGATCCTGGCCAACGCGACTGGCCTCAACAACGACCCCGCCATCAATACGCCGCTGACCATCGCTCCGCGCGATCAATTCATCAATAACGGTACGGTGCACGTGGTTACGTCCGGCTTTGGGAACCCTCCCGCGCCGGCGGGCAACACGCTGGTGCTGGACCTTTCGACGACGGGTTTTGAAGCTGGCTTCACCAATAACGGAACGGTGACCGTGGATGACGGCAGTACCCTACAGGTATATTTCAGTAACAAATTCGTAGGCAGCCCAGAGATTGACAACAATGGCGCGATCAACCTAGGAAGCTCGACCGGCGCCACGATGCAATTGAACGGGAGCGGCGAACAGTTCACGCTCGAAAGCACCAACAGCACACCTGGCACAATCACCTTGGCGGGCGGCTCAACCCTGACGGGAGTCACGGGCACGGAATCACTTATTAACAGTGTGGGTACGACCTTCGGTGGACCAAAGGGTTCGGCCAACACCATTCAGGGCAACGGAAGCATTACGAACCTTTTTCTGGATAATAACGGCGCAATCGTGGCGAATAACGGCGTGCTCGACATCGCCCCGAACAACAGCGGCGTGACCAATGACTTTACGGGAACGATGCAGGCCACCAGCGGCAACACGCTGGAGCTCGACCTCACGAAGACTTCGTACGCCACGGGCAGCACGCCGCCGCCCCCTGGGAGTCACGGCGGCTTCGAGAATTTTGGCACGGTCACGGCGGCGGACGGCGGTACGCTCGAATTTACCGATACGACTTCTTCGTCAACCGTCTTGATTCAGGATTCCGGCCCGACGAACGTCGGAAGCTCCACCGGTGGAACGGTTCTGCTGAGCGACCAGGGACATGGCGCCACGTTTGATTTCAATAGCTTGAACGGTGGTGGGCAGCCCCTTACACTGGTGAATTCGGCGATCAAAGGGGTGAGCGGGGACGAGACCCTGATCAACGACGAGGTCATCGACGGAACCGGGACCATTACCCATCTGGCGGCCCTCACTAATAATGGCGCGCTCGCGGCGAGCGGCGGCACGCTCGATCTCAGCACCATCAATCTCACCAACTTGTCCGGTGGCGTCCTGACGAACGGGTCCTACGAGCTTCTGAATAACGGCGCGCAGCAAAACGCCACGCTGAAGCTGCCGGGCGA
>JBOGJX010000401.1:0-3984 GCA_050745285.1 Terriglobia bacterium | reverse complement strand
CGCGGCCGCCGCGAATCAGCACAATCGAGTGCTCCTGCAAATTGTGTCCGACGCCAGGGATGTAGGTGGTCACTTCCATGCTGTTTGTCAGCCGCACGCGCGCCACCTTGCGCAGCGCCGAGTTCGGTTTTTTGGGCGTCTGTGTATAAACGCGAATGCAGACTCCGCGCTTCTGCGGGCAACTATCAAGCGCGGGGCTCGATGTCTTATAGCGCGAAGCCTTCCGCCCCAGGCGGACCATTTGACTGAATGTGGGCACTGTTAACTTGACTCCCTGAAATCTTGTGAAACCCGCTCGCCGGAACGTTCCAGGCAGGCTTAGCAGATAAAGTAGTTGTAACTGGTAAAGCCTTTCGAAGGTAGCAAATGCCTTGTGGACCTGTCAAGTGCTTTGCGGAGGTAGGTAGGTGGTCAGTTTGATGGAGAAGCGGCTTTATGCCGCTCAAAATGGCGGGGTAAACCCGCCTCTCCATCAAACTGACCTCTACCCGGAGATATATCCGCGCTCACACTCACGTCACGCGCGTCACAAACCGCCTTTAGTGGAACTCCAATGGGAGAGACTGAAGGGCACTGCGTAATGCGCAGAATCATTATAGCTTAGCTTAAAGCGTTTTGACCAGACCGATTTGAGTTGGGCATCTCGGCGCGACCTACGGCACAAAATCCATGCTGTACTACCGCGCTCACCGTATCTCGAGAATTTCCTTCTCTTTGGCTTTCCCCTGCGCGTCCAGTTTGCCGATATACTCGTCCGTCAGTTTCTGGGTTTCTTCAAGGGCCTTGCGCTCATCGTCCTCGGAAATTGCCTTGTCCTTGAGCAATTTCTTTAACGCCTCGTTTGAGTCCCGCCGGATGTTCCGCACCGACAGCCGATGCTTTTCAAGAATCGTATGGATGTGTTTCACCAGTTCTTTGCGCCGCTCCTCGGTGAGAGGAGGAACGGGAACACGGATCACCTTCCCGTCGTTCATGGGATTCAAACCGAGGTCCGAGGCGCGTATGGCCTTTTCAATCGACGCGAGCAGCGCCGGATCCCAGGGCTGCACCGTAAGCAAGGTCGCCTCCGGAACGCCGAGCGTTGCCACCTGGCTCAGCGGAGTGGGCGTGCCATAATACTCAATCTTCAAGTGATCCAGAATCGCCGCCGAGGCGCGGCCTGTGCGTACCGAAGCCAGCTCGTGTTGAAGTTCTTCTGCCGCCTTGGCCATTTTCGCCCTGGCCTGTGCCAACGTTTCCTTCACCATCGCATCCACCTCCGCTCGACCCCTCAGCGCGCCACCAGAGAACCGACCTTTTCTCCCGAGACCACCCGCTTCAGGTTCCCCGGCACATTCAGGTTAAACACGATAATCGGCAGTCCGTTATCCATGCAGAGTGAAATCGCCGTGGTATCCATCACCGCAAGGCCTTTCGAGAGGACGTCCAGATACGTGATCTGGCTAAACATCTTGGCATCCGGTGAGGACACCGGATCGCGGTCATAAACCCCATCTACTTTGGTCGCCTTCAGGATCACGTCAGCCTTCACTTCCATCCCACGCAGGGCCGCTGCCGTATCGGTTGAAAAATACGGACTGCCCGTGCCGCCCGCCAATATGACCAAGCGTCCCTTCTCGAGGTGGCGGATCGCACGGCGCCGGATGAAGGGCTCGGCGATCTCCCGCATCTCAATGGCCGTGATCACCCGCGTATAGGATCCCGCCTTTTCGAGCGCGTCCTGCAGAGCCAATGCGTTGATCACCGTGGCCAGCATCCCCATGTGATCGGCCACCACCCTGTCAAAGCCTTCCGCCGAAGCGGCTACGCCGCGGATGAAGTTTCCGCCGCCCACCACGATTGCAACCTCTACGCCTGCTTCGTGGACCTCGTGGATCTCCCGGGCAATGCGCTCAACCGCCTCCGGGTCCACGCCAAAACCCTGCGAGCCGATCAGAGCCTCGCCGCTCAGTTTAAGCAGAATGCGATGAAATGCGGGTTCACTCATAACGGGTCACGGCGCCAGGGCGCTCGTAGCGCAGAGCTTCGCTTTTAAAACTCTGCGGCATTTTTATGGAATGGGTCGCGCAGCCCTTGGCCGCAACCCAGGGCCTGTCACGCTGAGCGCCGTCATTCCCGCGTAAACGGGAATCCACCCGCCGGCGGTGGGCTTCGCATTGGGTTCCCGCTTGCGCGGGAATGACCCTAGACCATATCTACTTCGCGGTGCTGCTCCCTCCCGGCCGTCTCTTTCGTAATTCCCTCTCCAACCTTAAAGCGCGAAAAGCGGCGGACGGCGATGTTCTCGCCAAACTTAGCGATCTTAACTGTGATCAATTCGCCGATCGTCTGCGCGGCAGCAGCGTCTTTAATGAAATGCTGTTCGTAGAGGCAATTCTCTTCGTAGAATTTCCCCAGACGCCCTTCCACCATTTTCTCGATCACCGCCGCAGACTTACCGGAAGCCGCGGCCTGCTCCCGCAGAATGGCCCGCTCGGCCTCAATCGAGGCGGGATCAACGTCTTCCTTGCGGATAAACTTGGGATCCGTCGCGCAGATGTGCATGGCGATATCGTGCGCCAGCTCCTTGAATTCGTCGGTCCGCGCCACAAAGTCGCTTTCGCAATTCAACTCCGCGATCACGGCAATCTTGGACCCCTGATGAATGTATACGCCGATCAGACCTTCCGCGGCTATGCGCCCGGCCTTCTTTGCCGCCGCCGCCTGCCCGCGCTTGCGCAACTCCGCGAAGGCCAGATCAAGGTCTCCGCCAGTAGCTTCGAGCGCCTTTTTGCACTCCATCATGGGTGCGCCGCTCATCTCCCGCAACTTCTTCACCGTTTCCGCTGAAATGCTCATCCTGTCTTGTGTCCTCCCAGCCGTCGTCACGCGGCCGATACAAAGCCAATAACGCGTCGCTATTTGGCGCAGCCCTTGTGGCCGACCGAAGATCAGCACAAGGCCACTGCGGAGAAATGCCTTGCTATTTTATACAGCCTGGTTCGCAGACCGCCACTACAAAAATCACACCAGTCTTATTTGCAGAAATAAGCGGCATTGTTCCTCGCCGGGAGGAAGGGCGGGGTTTCAACCCCACCGTAGAATTCCGGTCTGATTTGCGGGCTTTGCCCCTGAAGCAACCCGGCTTCAGGGCCTGAAGGCCCATTAGACTCGCCGCGGGAGCGGCGGGGTTGAAACCCCGCCCTTCCGGCAGCCGCAAATAATCACCAGGATTAATGCAACTAAGCACTAGCCCCCGTTCCCACCGGGACAGTATCCCAACCCGTGGAGGGCCCTGGGCGTCCTCACACTCTCCGCACACAAACGGACCAAGCAGTTATCTAAGGGTGCTGAATGCAACAAAATCGAGGTATGATTGCGCCCCACTGGGCGATTAGGTGAGATCTGCTCCAGGCTGGTCTTCCGCTCCTACTTCGCCCTCTTTTCCGATTCGCCCTTTGCCGCCTGCCAGCTTGCGCCGGATTTTCGGTACCCTCACCCGGCCGTCTTCTACTTCCTCAGCCGCTGCCACCGTGGCAGGAAGGGCTTGATCCGCCTCAAAGTAATTAACCTCAGCCCGCACGCCTTCTCCGGTAATCTCTTCGGACTGCCGCACCTCGAAAGCAGCTCGCTCGCGCTCAGCCTCAATCTCAGCCGCAATGCGCTCCGCCGCCTGCTTCTCCTCCTCCAACTGCTTCGCTTGCGCGGCGTGGAGGCCTTCGAGCACAGCATCCGCGATACGCGAGGTAAACAGACGGATGGATCGCAAGGCGTCATCGTTGCCCGGAATCACATAATCGACCAAGTCGGGATCGCAGTTCGTATCAACAATGGCCACCACGGGAATACCCAGCTTGTGCGCTTCCTTCACGCCGATGTGCTCGTTGTTCGAATCGACCACAAACAGCGCGTCCGGCAATCCCGGCATGTCCTTGATCCCGGCCAGGTTGTATTCCAGGTGCTTGCGCTCCCGCTCGAGCCGCAGGACTTCTTTCTTGGTGAGCA
>JBOGJX010000400.1:0-3253 GCA_050745285.1 Terriglobia bacterium | reverse complement strand
AAAATGGGAAGCGCCTTGCGGCACGGTTGAAACCGTGCCCTTCCGCTCTCCTAACCGAAATTTTCGGAGCAGGACACTGCAAACCTCTGATTTGGAATGGGAGAAAACGATGAAAATTGGAATTATTGGGGCGGGAAACGTAGGTGGTACGCTGGGGCGCCGTTGGGCGCAAGGCAGGCATCAGGTCGTGTTCGGGGTCCGCGATCATTCAGATCCCAAGCTCGTCCAACTCTTGAAGGAAGCCGGGGCCAGGGCAAAGGCCGGCTCGGTCACTGAGGCGGCGGCCTTCGGCGACGTGATCACGCTGGCAACGCCATGGGCCGCTGTCCGAAGCGCGCTGGAAGCCGCCGGAGATTTGGCGGGCAAGGTCTTGTTGGACTGCACGAATCCTCTTAAGCCTGACATGTCTGCTCTCGAGCTTGGGCACGTCACGTCTGGCGCCGAGCAAATCGCGGCGTGGGCGCACGGCGCAAAAGTGGTGAAGATCTTTAACACCACCGGCTATGACAATATGGCTGATCCCAAGTACGGCGATGAATCGGCGGTGATGTTCTACTGCGGAGACGACACGAACGCAAAGGCTACAGCCCATCAACTGGCGGCGGACCTGGGCTTTGACGCCATGGATGCCGGGCAGCTCAAGGAAGCGCGTCTCTTGGAGCCATACGCTCTGTTGTGGATTCACTTGGCGATGGGCGGCCAGGGGCGCAGCATCGCCTTCAAACTGATGCGGCGTTAAGCGGGAGTCACCAAGAAATAGCCGTATCAATTGAAGCCTGAATCAGAGTCGCAGCAAACCATGTTGGTGATGCGCCACCCGCGGAACCGCTGGCGGTGCCGCTGCTGGGGGACCGGACATACTAAATCGGCGAAATAGGCTCAATATGCCATTATGTTGCTTTCCAGCATCCGCAAAGATTAAAATTAGCCCTTACCAGGCTTAAACTACCGAACAAGCGGAAAACGAAGGGATCAGCCATGGGCGTTACAACGCAGGTCAAGCCGGGATCACAACCGGAGGAAGTGCGCCCAGTTCAACCAGAACTGAAGCGCGATGACATCGTTGAAGTCTCGATCGTCATCCCCTGTCTGAACGAGGTGAAGTCGGTCGGATATTGTATCGACAAAGGACTGGCGGCCATGCAAGCTGCCGGCATCCGGGGCGAAGTCGTGGTGGCTGACAATGGCTCAACCGACGGCTCCGTTGAGGCCGCGGGGCGTCACGGAGCGCGGGTGGTGCACGTCCCTGTGAAGGGCTATGGCAGTGCGCTGCGCAAGGGAATCGAAGAAGCCCGTGGCGAGTTTATCGTGATGGGGGACGCGGATGACAGTTACGATTTTTCTGAAGCGCCGCGCTTTGTAGCGAAGTGGCGCGAAGGATACGAGATGGTGATGGGCAATCGATTGCGCGGCAACATCAAAGACGGCGCCATGCCCTGGCATCATCGGCACATCGGGACTCCGGTGATGTCGACCATCGTGAACTTGTTTTTCCACGCCGGAATTGGCGATGTGAACTGCGGGATGCGCGGATTTACCAAGGATTTGTTTACCCGCCTCGGACTTAGAACAACAGGCATGGAATTCGCCTCCGAGATGATCGTTAAAGCGGCCAAAGCTGGCGCCCGGGTGGCGGAAATCCCGATCACGCTTTGGCCCGACAAGCGCGGACGTCCTCCGCACTTGCGCAGCTTTCGAGACGGGTGGCGCCACCTGCGCTTTATGCTCTTGTTCGCGCCCGACTGGCTCTTTCTTTTTCCAGGCAGTCTTCTTTTTCTTTTCGGCATCGCCTTGGTGCTGTGGCTGACGCCCGGACCGCGACGGCTGGGAGCAGTGGTCCTTGACGTTCACACAATGTTGTTTGGGATGGTGTTTGCTTTGTTAGGCGCGCAGATAGTTTCCATCGGGCTTTTTGCCAAGGTGTTTAGTTATGCCGAGCGATTCTCCCCTCATCATCGCAGCCTTGAGCGCTGGCTGAAGCGCATTAGACTGGAGGAGGGCCTCATCGCCGGAGCCATTCCCGCTCTGATTGGCGCCGGCGGCGCGATCTGGGTTTTGTCAAAGTGGATCGCCAGCGGATTCGGCCCTTTGAATGAAGTGCGGGCCGTTATTTTTTTTTCGCTATGGCTTCTTCTGGGTATTCAGATTATCTTCTCTTCCTTCTTCCTCAGCATGTTGGGAATCAGCCGGGGCACTTATATTGGAGATTACGAGACAGAATAAGTGGCCTACACTGCGTTTGATCGAGCCGTAGTCCGAGTACGCTTTCGCGCCGCTTTCCGCCACATCCGTCCTGGGGCGCGAATTTGTGATTTACGGTGCTTTTTCAAGAAGCGCGATGAAGTGAAGGCTTCGCCCAAACAGGGGGCTGAACGGCCGCGGGTAGAGAGGAATTTTCTGATTCCATTGCACGATCCGTAAGCTCGAGGAGCAAAAGAGGCGATACCATTCCGCTTTGCTCTGGTAGTTATAGGGCAGGGAGACCCCATGTGCGCGGTTGCCCGCCCAATCCATGAATTTCAGGGCCGCCTTGTCCAGCCAGCTTTCACACAGATGGTCCTTGATGATAATGTAGCGACGCGCCACCCTTCCTGCCTCTCTTAGCAATCCTTCGATATTCAGAGTGTGGTGCAGAACGTCGACGAACATGCACACATCAGCCGATGACTCGGGCAGCGGGATGTTTGCGCCGTCAAAGGGGATGCACTTAATGAGGCATGACCGCCGCGCCATCACTTCCAGACCTTGGATCGAAATGTCCGGCTTGATTTGGTTGATGAGGAAACCAATCGTACCATTGCCACAGCCCACATCTAAGATTGCAGATCTGACAGGGCAGATCTCCGCAAGAAGGGTCGAGAGAACACGGGCTCTGCGCCCAAACACCCAGCGCTCATGCAGGAACTTGACTGCCGAGAGCACGGGCTGCCGCCGGTTAGTTGTCATAATCACCTATATATCCCGCGACTTATCTCCAACATACTGGGAAGAGCAAGGAGAAGCTCCCCGGAGCCAGACGAGCAACCCAAGCGAGAAGAATATAAGCTCGCGAAGTTCATGTAGGGAGCCGAATCCCACTGGCCGCCCATTTCTACGGCACCCGGGAAGCGCCGCCCGCGGGTGGCGCAACCATCGCTTTTCATGTATGTCATGTAGGGCCTTCGGCCCGCGAAAGCTCATGAAAATGGCGTAGGGGTGCTGCTTGCTGCACCCACTGTCGGCGGGCGCAGGGGAAGCAGTGCTTCCCGTCAGC
>JBOGJX010000399.1:0-5979 GCA_050745285.1 Terriglobia bacterium | reverse complement strand
CAGCGGGAAAGTGGAAATAGTGGTTTCCTGGTGGCATGGCTAAAGCCATGCCCTTCCAGATCCGTTTTCATGCTTTGTGGGTGTCGCCAAACGACATGACCGACTGTTCCGAAAATTGGCAGACGTGATGTTGCAATAAATGGGTTACGCGCCACCCCTCGTGAGGTCACGCCTTGGCGTGCCCCGGGCGCAGCAAGCAGCGTCCCTACGTCTCATTTTCATGCTTTGGGGGTGTCGCCAAGCGACATGGCCGACTGCTTTTTCCATGATTGGCAAGCAGTCGCTTCGCGACTTTACCCCGAGCGAAGCCGAATGTCTCAGTATGACGTACGGATTGCCTCCGGCCAGGGGCTACGTGGAACTTAAATGAACGGTGTTGAGGTGGCAAGAAGACAGGCGATGAACGCTGGTACGAAACTTACGTTCCGTTGGCAGACCGTCTCTATGACGAATATATCGCGGAACTGAAAAGTGAGGGATTGATCGATGACTAAGCCGTTTCGAGAACTTGAAAAAAGAATGTCTTCCGAGGCGCGGGCCTGCTCTGAAGAGAAGGCGAGACGGTTGCTAAAAGATATGCCGCTCAATGAGCTCCGGACCGCGCGCCAACTCACTCAGGAGCATCTTGCCAAGTTGTTGCACGTCAAGCAGGCCTCCGTCTCAAAGCTGGAGCGCCGGACCGACATGTACATCAGTACTCTGCGGAATTTTATCGCTGCTATGGGTGAAGAACTGGAAATCACCGCGCGTTTTCCGGAAGGTGAAGTTCGAATCAAGCAGTTTGATGAAGACCCGGCAGCGTAGTTGTTTTTGGGGCATTCATAAAAAGTTGGATCTCCGCATACTGCTCTCCACACCGAAGAGTGTGACTCGCAACCGTCAGGATGCTCACCGAGTAGCAGTGTAGCGATTGACTACTCGCCGTCATTCCTTTCCGGAATTGCCAGCTCGCGCGGGGTGGCCTCGATGGGGTTGGCTTCGGCGAGGTCCTGGCCGCTTGCGGCGCCCAGTTCCTTGAATTTTCGCGCGGGAATCAGCACGCGGCTTTCCAGTGACCCGGTAGCTTCGTTATAGGCGGCAACGGCTCTGCTGAGCGAGCTTCCCATTTTGCTGAAGTGGTCGAGAAAGACGCGCAACCGGTCGTAAAGCTGCTTGCCCAGCTCGCTGATTTCGCGCGCATTCTGCTCAATGCTTTCCTGGCGCCAGCCATAGGCCGCGGCCTTGAGCAGCGCCACCAAAGTGGTGGGCGTGGCCAGCACCACGCGTTTTTTCATCCCGTCTTCCATCAACTCGTGGTCCTGCTCCAGGGCAGCGCTGAAGAAGGATTCGCCGGGCAGGAAGAGCACCACAATTTCCGGATTTTGCTCAAATTGGTCCCAGTAGGATTTGGACGCCAGCTTGTTCATGTGGTCACGCACGAGCTGGCTATGGCGCGAAAGGGCTGCGGCGCGGTCGGCGTCGCTGGTGGCCGAAGCCGCTTGCAGAAAGGCTTCGAGCGGCGCCTTGGCGTCCACGGCAATGCGCCGCCCAGTAGGTAGATTGACGACCATATCTGGGCGCAGACGGCCCGTCTCGGCGTTAAACGTTTCCTGCTCCACGAAATCGCAGTGCTCCACCATTCCGGCCAACTCCGCCGCGCGCCGCAGCGTCATCTCGCCCCATCGGCCACGCACCTGGGGTCCGCCTTTCAAGGCGTTAGTGAGCGTGCCCGTCTCCTTCTGCAACTGCTGGTTGATGCTCGAGAGGCTGCGAAGCTGCTCCTCAAGGCCGACATAAGCGATTAGCCGGACCTTCTCCATTTCCTGGATCTGCTGCTCGTACCGGCCCAAGGATTCCTTCAGCGGACTCACCAGCGCGCCGATTTCCTTCTGCCGCGTTTCAAGATCGCCCTTGGCCTGAGCCTGAATGGTTTCAAAGGTGCTCTTGGCCAGGGTGATAAAATGTTGGTCGTTGCTCTTCAAGGCCTCCGCCGCGAGAGCGCGAAAAGTGTCGGCCAGCTTGGTCTCGGCGTCATTGAGTAAACGATGCTGTTCCGCCAGATTGACTTCCGCTTGTTGCAACTGCGTTTCCGCCGTCACGCGAGCCTTCTCTTCCACCTGGATTTTTTCCCGCAGCGATGGCATCTCCTGCACCTGCGCCCGAAGCTCAGCGATGGCCCCTTCGGCGCCTTTGATCCTTCCCTCGGCCGCGATGCGCGAGGATGAAAGATGAGTTTCTGCGCGCGCCTTTGCCCACAGCCACGCAATCACGGCGCCCACGATTAAGCCGGCAATCAAGGTAAGCCACGGATTCATAAAGGACCTCGTTTAGATGCCACGCCACTCAGCAGCGAAAATCTCCCGCAGGATTTGCGGAAGGGCGGGGTTGAAACCGCGCCCTTCCGTCAGTTCCCCTCAATCCTCGTGCGCCGAACAGATCGGAACATAGTTGCACCAGCGGCAGATAAAGCCCGGCGTTGCATCAAACTGACCGCTGCGAATACTCGCCGCGACGCCGAGGATGTCTTCGACGGCACGGTTCAAATTGTCAGCGGTCCGCACGGATGAGACCGCCTCATTGTTGGTAAGATTGTAGAGGGTCAAGCGGGCCGCATTCAGGCCGAAAACCGCCTTCGCAGCGAGCGCATAGACCGAAAGCTGCAGGCTCTTCTCCGCGCCTTTTTCGGTGCGTGGACGGCCGGTTTTATAATCCACAAGTTCCACCACCGAGGATCCCTGTCCGTTGGCCCCGGACGGTCCCAGGCGGTTAATCTGGTCGATTCGCCCGTCGAGTGTAATATCCCCCAGAGCGAGTTGAAAGCTTTGCTCCATCTCAATGGTCCGGGCATCCATCCCGATCGTGTTTTGCTTTTCAACGAAACCGCGAAGTTGATCGCGTCCCGCCTTGCGATAGGTCTCTTCCTGGTATTCATCGTCAAATCCCACGCTCTTCCAGTTGTCGAGATAAAACTGCTGGACCTGCTCCGCCGTGGGCAGCGCGGCCAATGGAGCGGGCATCGTGGCGCTGTCTCCATCCCCCGGCTGGCATTGGCGGCGCAACTCAAAATAGTGACGCACGCTGCGGTGCATCAGATTACCGAATGTCAAAGCTGCCTGCGGGGCAGTGGGAATTTTGAGCAGGTGCTGAAACTTGTATTTGAGGGGACACGCCAAGTAATCCTCAACCGCGGTTGCACTCAGGTGGAGATCCCCTTCCACCTCCGTCGTGGGGTTCTGCGCTGCCCATGCGGCAAGCGAAGCATGAAATCCTCCCTCTATAGGCGCGCCATCGCCAAAGAGTAGTCCTCGCGTTCCGGGCGACTTTTCGGAATGCAGTATTTTTCCCGCAGGCTTGTCCGCAGCCACGAGAGGGTCCGCGATCGCCTGCGTCTCGGGCGCCTCAATGATTTCAAGATCGCGTGCGCGGACGGATGGGTCGGATAGTAAATCCTGAATAAAGACGGACTGTTGCCGTTCAGATTTTGAAACGCTTGAGACGTAAAGGCGCTGCTCGGCGCGCGTCAAGCCAACGAAGAATAGCCGCCGCTCCTCTTGCCGGTGGATGTCCTGCGGAGGCGGCGGCCCCTTGCGCAACTCGGCAGGGAATTCAATGACGGGCTTGCGCTCGGTCGCAGGAAAGCGCCGGGGGGAAACGCCGATCACGAAGACGACGGGAAATTCGAGGCCTTTCGCGGCGTGCATGGTCATCATTTGGACGGCGTTTGCCGCGGCTTGGGGCGCCTCAATCTTGCCCCCGGCTTCAATAAAATAATTGAAATATTCGATGAACTCAGCAAGCAGTTTCGTCTCGTTTTTTTCTTCCCACGCATTCAAGAACTGGGAAAAGGCTTCCAAATAGATCCGGTCCGGATCGCCCGGAATGCGCCGCCAGTCCAGCCGCTTCATAAGCCGGTCCAGCAACGCTGTCATGGGAATCGACCGGGCGAGCCGCCGGAACGTTTTCAGCAGATTCTCAACCTCATCCCACGCAGTCCCGGCAAGCCCGTCCACGATCTCCTGAGACGCGGTGTTCTTGATGGCATCGTAGAGCGAGCAGCGGTTTGTTGAAGCCCGTTCGCGCAAGGACTGTGCAAGTGTTTCCGGGACCCGCCATCGTGGCGCGAGCAGAATGCGCGTGAGGCTGATGTTATCGTGCGGTGAATGAATCACACGGAGGTAAGCGCACAGGTCGCGGAGGGTTGTGGTTGAGAGAATAGAAAGGCCGCGAATCGATATGGGTACACCGCGGCGGCGCAATTCCTGCACCAGGAGGTCACGATAGTTGTGCGCGCGGTAGAGAATGGCGATGCCGCCATACGATGTGTCCTTTCGCGCCAGGCGTTCGACCTCATCGGCGATCCAGACCGCCTCGCTCTCCGGGCTCTTTGCCTTCACTAGATAAACCCGTGGGCCCTCTTCATTGGATGAGACTAGCGCGGGCTTTTCGGCATAGCGGTCATTATGGCCGATCACGGCGCTGGCTGCGTGCAGAATATGTTTTGTGGAGCGATAGTTTCGCGTGAGGTAGACAGTCTTGTGGCCGGGGAAAGCACGGCTGAACATCGCAAAGGCGCCGTGCGATGCGCCGCGAAAGCGGTAGATAGCTTGATCATCGTCGCCAACCGCAGTGATGGCATAGGGAGGTGGAACCAGGAGCTTGAGCAACTCCGCCTGGGCGTAGTTCGTGTCCTGGAATTCGTCCACCAGGACAGCGCGAAACTGCGCCCGCGCTTCTTCCAGCGCACTTGGATCGCGGCGCCAGAGCGCCACGGTTTCACTTACCAAACTGCCGAGGCTGGAGGCGCCACTGTCCTCAATCATCCGGCGGCTGGTCCTGAAGACACGAGCCAACTCCTTCCTCTTCGCAATCTCCTCCCACTCGGGACCGTCCGCAGGGGCCATAATTGGCGCCGCCATCCCGGCCTGAGGCTTTGGATTTTCCAATCCTACGGAAGGCCCCGCAAGGTGCGGGTGGCTCGCAAGGAATTTCTGCTCGCACTGGTGTACGTGAAGGTCAAAGTCCTCCGGCTCGATCAGTTCGTCCTGGCAGCGGGAGAAAAAGTCATTGAGGTCATGCAGGAACGCGCCGGGCTCGGCGAGTTTTTGATAAAACTCAAGGCCGAGCTCGGCCATGCGGCGCCGCAGAAAAATCCACACGTCAATCTTGTCGAGCAGCAGGCGGTCTTCATGGTGCTTGCGCAGCGTCTGATAGCAGAAGGCGTGGAAAGTGGAAATGGCGGGCGCGGTCTCAAGGCCTGGAAGGGCCTTGGAAACACGGTGCTTCATCTCGCCGGCCGCCTTCTCCGTGAACGTTAAGGCAAGGATGTTTTGCGGTTGGAGGCGTGGGCCTTCCGAAGCCCCAGCGGCATTCTGCAACAGGTATACAATGCGCTGCGTGATAACGCGCGTCTTGCCGGTGCCCGGCCCGGCGACCACCAGCAGGGGCCCTTCGCCGTGCTCCGAAGCCTGCGCTTGTTCTGGGTTTAACTCCGGCATGAAACTGAATCATTATTTCCCGAATGATCCGGCGAAAGCAAGCCTTGCGGGATTTAGTAGTGGGTCAGTTTGAGATGTAGCGGCGGGTCTACCCCGCCATTTTTGGCGGCATAAAGCCGCCCCTACATCAAACAGGCCCACTATTTGGGATTTTATCCGGTTTCCCCTTTTCTATTGGTGCGATATTCTATGAGATCGCTTGCGGTGTGATTGGGACGCCGGCGAGCGATCCATGCCATAGTCGAATGTATTTGCCGGGAGGATGATGCTTATGTTGATCCATAGTCTTAAGGCCTGTACTGACGGGGCGGCCGCCGCGCGCGCTGTCCGGCATAGTGCAGGCGTGCACGGCAGGGCTCGAGGCTTCGCAATCGCAGCGGTCCTGGCCATGGCCATCTGGATTCCCTCAGCGGCACACGCGCAAGCCAATTACGAAATCCAGATCTATGGCTCTGAATTGGTCGCGCCGGGTAAGACGCTGTTTGAGTTGCACAACAATTTTACC
>JBOGJX010000398.1:0-7101 GCA_050745285.1 Terriglobia bacterium | reverse complement strand
CCGCCTCAAGGCGCGAGGCCATGTCTTTGACCCGGAGGGAGCTTCCTATCTTGTCCACGCCGCTGAAGAGGAGTCCACCTTTCCGGCGGGTTTGAACGGGAGATTCCACGGTCTCCTGGTGGACCGGACACGTGGGAATGCGACACTCTTCAACGACCGCTATGGACTCGGCCGCATTTACTATCACGAAGCGAAGGACGCCTTTTATTTTGCCGCGGAAGCCAAGGCGATTCTCGCTGTGCTTCCCGAACTGCGCAGATTGGACGCTCGAGGCCTTGGCGAGTTCCTGAGCTGCGGCTGCATAATGGAGAACCGCACGCTCTTCGAAGGCATTCACGCGCTGCCGCCTGCCGCGGCGTGGGCTTTCCGCAACGGCGTCATCGAATCGAAGCGCGCCTATTTCGACCCGCGTGAGTGGGAAGAGCAGGAGGCCCTCGATCCCGAAGCCTGGTACCGCGAGCTGCGCGAGGTTTTCACGCGAAACCTTCCCCGCTATTTCGGCGGCCGCGAACGCATCGGGATATCTCTCACCGGCGGGCTTGACAGCCGGATGATCATGGCCTGGCACAGGCCCCCCTCCGGATCGCTTCCCTGCTATACGTTTGGAGGCTCGTACCGCGACTGCCAGGATGTTAAGGTAGCGCGGCAAGTGGCGCGGGTTTGCGCGCAGCCGCACGAGGCGATCCCGGTTGGAAGAGATTTCCTCTCGCAGTTCGCCCGCTACGCCGAGCGCGCGGTTTATCTTTCGGACGGATGTATCGAAGTCAATCGCGCGCCCGCGCTTTATTGCAACGAAAGGGCGCGCGCCATTGCTCCCGCGCGTATGACGGGAAACTACGGCAGCGAAGTGCTTCGGCCGGCTCGCGCGTTCAAGCCCGTGAAACCGATGCCGGGGCTGTTCCATCCTGACCTGATGCGCCAGGTTGACGCCGCCGGTGAAACGTACGCAAGGATAATTCAAACGCACCCCGTCTCTTTCTCCGTCTTCCGCCAGGCGCCGTGGTTCCATTACGGCTTGCTCGCGCTCGAACAGTCGCAGATGACCCAGCGGTCACCTTATCTTGATAACGAGCTCATGCGCACCATTTTCCGCGCGCCGCAATCGGCCCTCGCGAGCGGCGACGCCTGCCTCCGGCTGGTCGCAGACGGGAATCCCACCCTCTATCGCATTCGCACCGACCGCGGTCTAGGCGGGAACCACAGCCGCGCCTGGGCGGCCACGAGGCGCAATTATCTCGAGTTCACTTTCAAGGCGGAATACGCGTATGACTACGGTATGCCGCAGTGGGTCGCGCGGATCGATCACGCACTGGCGCCGCTCCATCTTGAGCGTCTCTTCTTGGGGCGGCACAAGTTCTATCACTTCCGGGTCTGGTACCGCAATCAACTCTCGGATTACCTCCGGGAAATGTTGCTCGATTCGAGGTCCCTTTCGCGGCCGTACCTGAAACGCCGCGCGCTCGCCAACATTGTTGAAAGCCATGTGAAGGGCGTACGCAACTACACAAACGAGATCCACAAGGCGCTGACGCTCGAGCTCTTGCACCGCCTTTTCCTGGATCCGAGACAACTCAATTGCAGCGGCGAGCAAAGAGTGACAAGCAAAAGTCTTTGTAGCGCAACGTTCGTCCTATAACGTTGCGGCTTTCCCGGGCCGTAGCGCAGTGCGGCAAAGCCGCAACCAACGGCAATGTCATGCTGAGCGAAGCGAAGCATCTGCTGTTGAACCAAGGGAAATGCAGATACTTCGCGGGGTTTACCGTGAGCCTCTTCGCTACTCTCAGAGCGATTCAAGGCGGAGCGAATCGGCTCAGAATGACAGGTTCCACAGTCTCGCCAAGCGGGAACAACCAGCGCCGGAGCCGCCATCGCACACGTATTTTGTAAAAGCTGGATTAGCCGCATCTGGAAAGCAAATTTGATTCAGTGCCGTCCGCCAGAAAACGCTTCGGAGAAGCTGTGAATGCAGCAGATTGCTACTGTCCTGTGCGTCATCGCCATCGTGGGACTTTTTGTGCTCGATCGGGATCGCGAGGCCCGGACCTCCAAAGCCCTGTGGATTCCCATAATATGGATCCTAATCAACGCGTCGCGCCCTGTGTCATTTTGGTTGGGGATGGCACCGACAGCTTCCGAATCCACCGTCTACCTCGATGGAAGCCCCATCGACCGGTTCATATACATCGTTCTGTTGGTTGCTGGATTAATAGTCCTTATCAACAGAAGGGAGCAGGTCGGACCGCTACTGCGCAGACATTGGCCTATTCTGCTGTTTTTCTCTTACTGCGCCCTCAGCATCCTCTGGTCCGGCTATCCCTTTGTCACTTTCAAGCACTGGACCAAGGGCGTGGGCGATGTCGTGATGGTCCTGATTGTTGCGACCGATCTTGAACCAAAGGCTGCGCTTAAGCGGCTCCTGGCAAGAGCGGGCTTCATCCTCATACCGCTTTCGCTTTTGTTCAGCAAGTATTACCCCGAATTGGGGCGGTTCTTGACTCCAGGCTGGATCATGGAGTACACCGGCGTCACAATGAACAAGAACGAACTCGGGCAGATCTGCATGATCTTCGGGCTGGGTTCGCTGTGGTGCTTTCTCTCAGCCTACCGGGACCGGGAGGACGCGCAACGGACCCGGCGTCTGACCGCTCACGCGGCGCTTCTCGCCATCGTCATATGGCTCTTTTGCATGGCCAATTCGATGACCTCCTTATCCTGCGTCGTGCTGGCAGGCGTGGTGATGGTTCTGGCGGGCCGTCCAGCGGTTGTGCGGAAACCTTCCCGCGTGCAGCTTCTCGTGGCGGCAGCGGTAGGTCTTGCCGTGTTTGCCCTGTTCTTCGATCCTACGGGGGATCTCGTCGCGTCAGTCGGAAGAAATCCAACGCTCACCGGCCGCACCGACCTCTGGCATTGGATTCTCACCATCGCCGGGAACCCGTGGGTCGGGACCGGCTATGAAAGCTTCTTCGTCGGGCCGCGACTCCACCAGCTTTGGGCCCTCGACGACCAGGCCTTCTATAGCCTTCAAGAAGCCCATAGCGGGTACCTCGAAGTCTACTTAAACCTGGGATGGATTGGCGTCTCACTGTTCGCCGTCTTCATGGTGACGGGCTACAAGAAGGTGATTGCTGCGTTCCGCGCGAACCCTAACGTGGGCAGGCTCTGCCTGGCATGGTTTGTAGCCGGAACGATTTACAGCCTGACCGAGGCAGGGTTCAGGATGCTGACCCCCATATGGATTTTCCTCCTCCTGGCGGTCATGGCCGTCCCAGAAGCGGCCCTACCGGAAAGTCTGTCCCCGCCTGGTCTCGATCAGACCGATAGCGTCCCGGAGTTTGCGTCAATCGTTGATCAGGAGTTTGGTGTGGGGTTTCGTGAGGAGACCGGTTGAGGCCGTTTGATGCAAGCGGCGCGTTCCGGCCCATTGCGGAGGAGGGCGGGCTGCGACGCCGGGCGGTGCGGGGCGCAGGCGTCACGGTTTTTTCCGGGGGCTTCGCGCTGGGCGTCCAGCTTGTCGCCACGGTAATCCTGGCGAGGCTGTTGACCCCGGCTGACTTTGGCGTCGTCGCCATGGTCACCACGTTCAGCCTGATTCTCATGAACGTCGGGCTGAATGGCTTTACGGAAGCCGTGGTGCAGGCGGAGGAGATTAATCATTTCCTCGCCAGCAACCTATTCTGGATCAACGTGGGCGCGAGCCTGGTTCTCACAGTGGGGTTCGCCGCGGCCGGTTCGCTCTTGGCGCGCCTTTATCATAACCCGCTCGTGGCGAACGTCACGATCGCCGTATCGCTCACCATTTTTCTAACCAGCGCGTCGGTGCTCCACCTGGCCCTGCTCAAGCGGGCCATGCTCTTCTCCTGGGTTTCCGCCAATGATATCGTTGCGCGCGCCGTTTCCGTCGCTGTCTCTGTTCTCCTTGCATTCCATGGTTGGGGTTATTGGGCACTCGTGGCGGGAGTCGTTGCGTTACCCCTCAGCACGTCGGCCGGGGCGTGGGCCATGTGCCGATGGACCCCTGGCCTGCCGCGGCGCGCAGATGGCATGGCCTCGCTCCTGCGGTTTGCGGTGAATGTGTACGCCCGGTTTGGGGTGCGCTATGGCGCCCGCAATCTGGATAAGCTCCTCGTGGGTTGGCGCTTCAACGCCTCGGCTCTCGGCTTCTATAAAAAGGCTTATGACCTGTTTCTCCTCCCCACCGGCCAGCTCATCGGTCCCCTCACGGTTGTCGCTGTCTCAACTCTGAGCCGGTTGAACCGGGACCCGGTCAAATTTCGGCGGTTTCTGATGAACTCTCTGGCCATCGTGGCGTTTGTGGGAATGGGCTTGGGCGCTGATCTCACTCTGACGGGCAAAGACGTGGTCCGCATGGTGCTTGGACCGGGCTGGGAGGAATCGGGCAGGATCTTCATCTTCTTTGGCCCCGGCGTCGGCCTCATGCTGATCCACGGCGTGCACGGATGGATTCACCTTTCGATCGGAAGGGCGGACCGCTGGCTTCGCTGGACCATCGGAGAGTTCGCGTTTACGACGCTTTTGTTTTTCGCTTCGCTGCCGTGGGGTCCCGACGGAATGGCCGCGGCCTGGACGGCTTCCTTCGTGATCCTGACGTTTCCTGCGCTGTGGTATGCGGGACGCCCGATTCGGTTGGGCATCGCGCCGGTCGTCGCGGCTACTTGGAAGTACATTGCTGCCTCGCTAGTTGCAGGACTCGTGTGCGCGGCGATCCTGCGCGCCGTCCCTTCGTCTGCCGTAGCACTCGGCATGGAACAGGCGTTGGCGCGGATCGTTTTAGTCTCGGTTTTGTTCGGGGCTCTGTATCTCGGCTTGGTAATCATGCTGCATCGAGGCTGCGCGCCGCTCTATCAGTTCGCGGGAGTGGTGAAGGAGATGCTCCCATGGAGTAAGCCCTCAAGGCTGGACGCGCCGGTAGTTGTAACCCATGTTTAGGCCGCCTCTTTTTTGCACCGTTCGCCATAATGCGGATTAGCGGGAAGCGTGGAATGCGGGTCTGCGCGCAGGTAAGGGTTTGTTAATAAATAACCGATCAAAAATAAAGTATGATTTATGAGTGGATTGTCCGATAAACGGAAGAACGATTTGATCAGTTATTTACTAACAGCGCCTAACAGGAAGGGATATCGCACTATGTATACGATAAAGAAGGTGCGTGATGTTTCGCGCTTTCTGATTCAGGCCTACGGTCCCCCCACCGCCAAAAGGTTACTGTGGAACCGCGATTTCTTGCGAGGTCGGCGGGGCCGCCTCAACGATACGGTCGACGATTGTCTGTACCCATTCCTCGAGAAATACGCACACAAGGGAAGCATTCTAGACCTTGGATGTGGTGCGGGTAGCACTGAAAACGAATTGGATGCGACCTCGTATCGGGACTACACAGGCGTTGACATCTCGGACGTGGCTATCAGCAAGGCGAAAAGGAGGACGGAGGAGAAGGGTCGGGCCGAGAAGGCCCGGTATGTTCAGTCAGACTTTTTCGGCTACGTTCCGGATCAGCAGTTCGACGTGATACTGTTCAGGGATTCCATTTACTACGTTCCCTTGCCCAAGATCAAAGGTATGCTCGAACGGTATTCAAAATACCTCAAAGAAAGGGGCGCTTTTGTCGTGAGACTTTATGACAGAAGCGTTAAATACAAGACGATTATAGACACCATCAAGAGCAATTTCGAGGTGGTGGACACGAATTTGTCCAGCCAATCGAAGACGGCAGTCATCGTCTTTCGGCCGCGCGAGGAGGCTGCAGCTCAGCAGTAATGGGGCTTTGCCTCAGACCGGACGAAACGTGCCCCCTTCACCCGTCCCGTTACGCGGTCCTTCCTACGCTTGTTCATTTCGTGACCTTTCGCAGTCACGAATAATCCAGGTTCTATGCAGCCCATTCCAATCCGGCGCGAGTCAAACATCACTGAACTACGGCGCTGAGGCTCGACGGAGGCGAGGGCAAAGCCCCGTAAGCCGCTGGATAACAATTAGCTGCGTTAAAGAGCAAAATATTAGGGTAGGCTACCGTGCCGCCGGAGGTGTAGGTCCCAGGGTTGCTTGCCAGCGCGTAAGTGATCGTGGTCGCAGTCTCCCCGGTTACGGCAAAAATCCCGTTGTAGGCAGCCGGACTGATTCCTGAAACTGTCACCGTGTTGGAAGAAGCTAAAGCGTTTGAGCCGATGGTCAAGGTCACCGTTCCCGCTGACCAACTCGCCGCAGTGACGGTGAATGTCTGCTGATAGGCCGGATCAACCGGAGTGTTCGCGGCGCACAGTTGGGATGGGATCGAGTAGGAGTAGCCAGCCACACCATCGGGTGCTGTGCCGCCACTCACTCCAGGTCCAATCGCGGGCCAAGGTGGAGTGCCGAATGAGGTAGCCCAAAATGCCGGTTGAGATGATAAATAAAACGAGGCAGGGAGCGCCGTATTGGAAGGCACAGCATTGCCGCTAATGAAGGTGACGCCAGTGGTAGGAATCTCTGACATGCTGCTGCACGTGGTTGACCAGCCGGGGTCCGCCGAGTTGCCACACCATCGCACCGCCCCGGTAACAACGTCATAGTTTCCCCATCGCAACAGGCTGCTTGCAACGATGGGATCATTGGGGACGCTACCATGTTCGGCTTGATTGTTTAGATCCCAAATGTTCCCAGAATTAAATGCTATTGTTGTCTGATAGGCCGTCTCTGAACCGGAGGTGCCGAACACATTTCCCACAAAGTTTTCCGCTCTGTTGAAAGCACTGTCCTGGACCACCAATAATGAATTCGTTTTTTCGGGGGTATCTTGTCCTCGATACCGGTTTCGGAAAGCTGTTTCAGTGCTCCCGGTCCCATGAACATTGTCCAGATTGATCCCATCAGCATCATTACCTTCAAAGAGGTCCATTCCCGAGAAGTCGTGGTTTTCAAAAATCATTCCGATCATCCAGTCGGTAGGGCTATAGCCGCTATCCACCATGTAGTTATACGCATACACGGACCCATAATCCTGCCCAACCATCAAGCAGGCCACAACATGCTGGCAGATGTTGTTCTGAACAAGGTCATCGGAGTCACTAAACGCCTCGACTCCGTAACTCTTGGCAGCCCCTGATT